>JABWAM010000112.1 GCA_013360985.1 Verrucomicrobiia bacterium
CGGAAAACGTGGGGCGCATTCCGCGCCCGCCCTCGCGATCTGATCCCTCCCGGCGAGGTCGGAGGACAAGCAGGTAGGGCGAGGCCGCCGGCCGAGCCGTCGCACCCCTCGTGGGGAGAGTCGGAAATCTCGACACAACCCACCCTTCCGATCCTCCATGGATAATGAGGAGGGTTGCTCTCTGAAAATCGAGCGGATCCGTGGATTTGGGGTGTGCTGGCGCGGGAACGTCGAGGATTCACTCGAGCTTCTTGGCGAGAAGAAAGGGGATTTGTGGATCGAGGCGTTTCCGGCTACCAGTTCCCTCCCATGACGGCATCCGCGCCATCCATCTCTCCGCGCCGGGGGTTTCACGTGATGGCGAAACCGATCGGGCCGGTCTGTAACCTCAAGTGCGCCTACTGTTTCTATCTCGAAAAAACCGCCCTGCACCCCCCCGGGGAACGGTATCGGATGTCGGACGCCGTGCTCGAGAGCTACATCCGCCAGCACCTCGCCGCGCAACCGGGCGACGAGGTCCTCTTCGCCTGGCAAGGTGGCGAACCCACCCTTCTCGGCGTGGATTTTTTCCGTCGCGTGGTCGATCTGGAGAAACGTTACGCCGAAGGACGCCGCGTCGCGAATGCGATCCAGACCAACGGCGTCCTCCTCGACGAAGTCTGGGGCGAATTCCTCGCGCGCGAGAAGTTCCTCGTCGGGATCAGCGTGGACGGCCCGCGCGCGATCCACAACCGCTACCGCGTGGAGGCCAATGGCCGCCCCAGTTTCGACCGTGTGATGGCGGGGATCGCCCTCCTCAAGAAGCATGGCGTGGAGTTCAACACGCTCACGGTCGTCGGCGCGCACAACTCCCGAAAACCGCTCGAGGTCTATCGTTTTCTGAAGGAGAATGGATCGGGGTTCCTGCAGTTCATTCCGCTCGTCGAACGACTTCCGAACGCCGGCGCCGAGACCCTCGGCCTCGATCTCGCGACGCCTCCCGAGCCCGGCGAAGGCGGACCGCGACCGTCGGTGACCCCCTGGAGCGTCACGCCCGCCGATTACGGGGAGTTCCTCGTGGCGATCTTCGAAGACTGGATCCGCCAAGATGTCGGCCGCGTGTTTGTGCAGCTTTTCGACGTGACCTTGGGCATCTGGACGGGCCAGGGATCGGGCCTCTGCGTCTTCGCCGAGGAATGCGGCCATGCGCTCGCCCTCGAACACAACGGCGACCTCTACGCCTGCGACCACTACGTCTATCCCGCCTGGCGCCGCGGCAATCTCCTCGAAACGCCCCTCGCGGAGATGGTCCACGGCGAAGCCCAACGCCGTTTCGGCGCCGAAAAGCGGACCACCCTCCCGCGTTTCTGCCGCGAATGCGACGTCCGTTTCGCCTGCAACGGGGAATGCCCCAAGCATCGGTTCCTCCGCACCCCCGACGGCGAGGGCGGCCTCAACTATCTCTGCGCCGCCTACCGCCGCTTCTTCCGTCACGTCGCTCCCGCGATGGAGACGATGGCGCGCCTCCTGCGCGCGGGGCGCGCGCCCGCCGAAATCATCGAGATCCGCCGCGCGGAAGAACGGCGGCCGAAAACAAAACCCGATGTCCGATGCCTCTGCGGCAGCGGACGAAAGCACAAGAACTGTTGCGGAAAAACGCGGGCGTCCGCATGAAATCCGTTGATCCCCGCGCCCTCCTGATTCCAATCTTCAGCCTCCGATTTCCCCATGCCTCCCGAACGCACCGTCAAGCTGGTCACCCCTCTGCCCGCCGCGCGGGCGACCTCCCTCCCCCGCGTGACGGCCACCCTGCGCAGCGGATTCCGCTATCGCCTCATTCGACTCCTGGGTGAAGGCGGCTCCGGCCGCACCTTCCTCGCGCACGAGTACGATTCGATCGGCACCTTTCGCCCCGTGGCGATCAAGATGCTGCATACGCCGGACAATGAGGAGTTCGAAAAAACCTTCATGCTCGAAGCGCGTCTGATGCGCCTCATGGATCACCCGAACATCCTCGAAGTCTTCGGCTTCGAGAAAGGCTCATCGAACTTCGAACGCGCCCTGGCGGCCTTCGGCCTCGTGGATTCTTTCGAGTCTTTCATGGTCATGGAATACATCCATGGCTGCAACCTCGCCGGCTTCGTGCGCGCCCACGCGCAAAAAGGAATCCTCTGCCATCCCTACATCGCCGCCGACCTGATCGCGCGGATCGCGCGCGGGCTCGCCTACGCCCATGACTTTCGGTACCCGGGCCTTTCCGTGCATGGAATCGTCCATCGCGACGTGACGCCGAACAATATTCTGCTCCACGAAAACGGACGCCTCAAAGTTTCCGACTTCGGCATCGCCTATCCGTTCAACCCGACCAGCCCCAGCCCGCACCTCATGGGCACCCCGGCCTACATCGCGCCGGAAACGCTCGCGGGCCACAAACCCACGCCGCTCTCGGACGTGTACAGCGCCGGACTCCTCCTCGAGCTCCTCCTCACCGGCGCCCCGCGCTACAGCCTCGGCGACTTCAAGACGCCGCACGAAATGGTCAAGGCCCTCCAGTCCCGCATGCGCCGTCACGTCTTTTCCGCGAAGGCCTTCCCCGGCGTTTCTCCGCGTCTCGTCGAGATCTGCCGCAACGCGACCGCTCCGCGCCCCGAAGTGCGCTACCAGTCGGCCACCGATCTCGCCCTCGACCTCGAAATTCACCTCCGCGAAAACGGATCGAGCGTCGGCCTGCGCCAAACGGAGGTCTACCTCGAATGCGTCCGTTCTCCCGACCCCGGCAAATTCAAGAGCCGCGAACTCATCCCCGTCGCCGGCCGCGACCTGCTCGATTTTCGTCCCGCGAAGGCTTGACCCGCCGCCAAAGCCGCGCGCCGCGCCTTCCTCGCAATGGGCGTTTAGGGGAATAGGCCGCGCATCTTCTTCGCCTCGGCGACCTTTTTGATCCCGAGCGCGAGGGCCGCGAGCCGCATCGAGACCTTCTCTTTCTTCACGAAGCTCATCACGTTCGCGAACGCTTGCTCGAGAATGCGGTAGAGGCGGTCATTGACTTCCGCCTCCGCCCAGAAAAATCTCTGCAGGTCCTGCACCCACTCGAAGTAGGACACCACCACGCCCCCCGAGTTGCAGAGGATGTCCGGTAGCACGAAAATCTCGGACTTTTCCAGGACGCGATCGGCCTCGGTCGTCGTCGGGCCGTTGGCGGCCTCGGCAAGAATCTTGCAGCGCAGCTTGCTCACGTTTTCTCCCGTGATCTGGCGTTCGAGCGCCGCGGGAATCAGCACGTCGCACTCCAGCGCGAGGAGTTCCTCGTTGGTAACCGCATCGCCGCCGCGGAAACCGCGCATCACCTTGTGCTCGCGCATGTGCGTCGCGAGATCGTCGAGGTTGAGGCCGTCTTTGCGGTAGACGCCGCCCGTGTAATCGCTCGCCGCGATGATTTTCGTGCCGTGGCGCGCCAAAGCGAACGCCGCGTGCGACCCCACGTTCCCGAATCCCTGAATCGCTACAGTCGCGTTCTCCGCTTTGATCTTCAGCACATCCATCGCCCGGTTGGCGAGATAGGCCACCCCGCGCCCGGTCGCCTCGCGGCGGCCGAGGCTCCCGCCGAGACTGACCGGTTTGCCCGTGACCACCCCCGGCACGCTGTGGCCCACCTGGATGCTGTAGGTATCCATCATCCACGCCATCGTCTGCTCGTTGGTCCCGAGGTCGGGCGCGGGGATGTCGAGATCCGGCCCAATGATCGGCACGAGCTCCTGAGTGAACCGCCGCGTGAGGCGTTCGATCTCGCCGGGCGACATGGAGAGCGGATCGCACGACACCCCGCCTTTTGCGCCGCCATACGGCAGGCCGACCAGCGCGCATTTCCAGCTCATCCACATCGCCAGCGCGGCCACTTCGCCAAGGCTCACCTCCGGATGATAACGGATCCCGCCCTTGGTCGGGCCGATGCTCAAGTGATGCTGCACCCGGTAACCGGCGAAGGTGCGCACCTGGCCGTCGTCCATGCGCACGGGAATCTGCACGATGAGCGTGCGCTTCGGCAGTCGGCTGCGTTCGCGTTCGCCCTGGGGAATCCCGAGCCAATCGGCCGTGGCGTCGTATTGGTCGAGGGCCATCTGGAAGACGGGACAATCGAAAGCGGCAGTAGCGTTCATGATCGAGCGGGTTGGTCGTCAACTCCCAGGCTACTACCTAAAAGCACCCCGTGTAAAGGAGAATGTGTCCCCCAAAATCCCGCGCAAGGCGTGGAGGAGTCCATCCTCGGTCGAGGAACCTGCGACGCCCTCTCGCGCGTCGCGACCGAGCGGATTTTTCCCAAGCCCGGAAGGCAGAAAAGGAGGGCGAGGCCGCCGGCCGAGCCGTCGCACCCTTCTTGTGGGGAGTCTGAAATCTCGACACAACCCACCCCTCCGATCCTCCATGGATGATGAGGAGGGTTGCTCTCTGAAAATTGAGTTTGTCCGTGGATTTGGGCCTCCGCAGGCCGCACCCAATCGGAAATTGGCATTCTTCGACGCGCGGTGTTTGATGGAGGCATGACGGACGCCCCTCCCCTCCTCGTGGATCTCTCCTCCGCCCGCGGACGCCTCCGCGTCTCGGGCGAAGATCGCGTGCGATTCCTCAATGGACAGTTCTCCAACGACCTGCGCGCCCTCAAACCGCTCGGCGGGTGCTATGGCGTTTTCCCGAATGCCAAAGGGCGCGTTCGCGCCGACGGCGTCGCGCTCAATCCCGGCCCCTGCCTGCTCGTGGACACGGAACCGGACGCCGCGGCGTCCCTCGCTGCGGACCTGGAACGCTTCGTGATCGCCGACGACGTCGCGATCGAGACGCTTGGAGAAGCCTGGCGCGGATTCGTCCTTCTCGGCGTCAAAGCCTCCCGCGTCCTCCGCGAGTCCGGTCTCGTGGAAGCTCCGCCCGAGGCGTTGTTTTCCATGGCGTGCCTTTCGGAAGACGTTTGGGAGAACGGGTTCGCCTTCCGGAGCCGTCGCGCCGCTCTTCCGTCATACGATCTCTGGATTCCTTCGCATGCCGCCGCTTCCGTCGGGGCGCGTCTGGAGGCCGCCGTTGACGGCGCGGGCGGAAAGCGGAGCGATCTCGCCGCGCGGGAGATCTTGCGCGTCGAGGCGGGAATCCCGCGGTTCGGTCTGGATTTCGATGCAACGACGCTTCCGCAGGAAGCCGATCTCGAGGAGATCGGCATCAGTTTTACCAAGGGATGTTACGTCGGCCAGGAGGTGATCTCCCGGATCAAGAGCGTGGGCCATGTCAACCGCGCCTTGGCGCGCCTGCGGCTTCCCCCGGAAGCGAAAACGGGCGATCCGCTGGTTTTCTCCGGCCGCGAGGCGGGCCGCTTGGGCAGCGTGATCGTCTCCCCGCGATTCGGTCCGATCGGGCTGGCGATCCTGCGCCGCGAGGCCGTCGTTGTTGGCGCGCGTCTCGCGCTGCCTCAGGGCGAAGCGATCGTCGTCGCGCGTTTCGAGGACACACCATGAATCGCGCGCGCGTTCTCGCCTTGCTCGAACAAATCGGCGCGCCCGAAGGAAACCGCGCCTGGATGGCGGAGCACGCCCTCAAACGCGCCCGGCAGATTGCCGAGGCGCGGCGAATCCCCGAAGAGGAGGCGCTCTCGCAGGTGCTCCGCCTCCTGCGCGAGGGCTGGGCGGGACGCGCGGGAGAAACCTCGGGACGAATCCAACCCTGGCCGATCCTCGATTCCCGCGAAATCCACGACTACGCGATCTTCCGCACACGCAGCGAACGCGTTCGCTCGCCGAAAACGGGTCGCGAGCATGAGGTGCATCTCCTCGCGGCGCCGGATTGGGTGAACGTCCTCGCCTTCACTCCCGCGCGCGAGATCGTCCTCGTGCAGCAATACCGTCACGGGTGCCGCCAGGTCATGTGGGAAATTCCAGGCGGCATGATTGCTCCCGACGAATCTCCGGAGCGCGCCGGCGAACGCGAGCTCCTCGAAGAAACGGGTTACGCGGGCGATCCTGCGCGCCGGCTCGCCGCGATCCACCCCAACCCCGCCTTCCAGACGAACCTCTGCCACACGGTGCTCGTCCAGAACGCGCAGTTCGCGCAATCTCCGTCCCTCGATGCGATGGAGGATATCGCCGTCCGACTCTTCCCCGAAGAAGAGTTCGCGGCGATGGTCGCCGACGGCCGGATCAGCAACGCCCTCGTCGTCGCCGCCGACCTCTGGCGTCGCCTCTGGCGCGAGGAACGCCTCGTCCCGAGGCCCCCGCCGTTTGCGTCGTGAGAACCGGGCGCGTCCCCCCTTTTCTTATGAAATCCGCCTACGAACTCGCCATGGAGCGATTGAACAAACAAAGCCCCTCCCCCTCGAAGCCGCTCACCGCCGAACAGAAACGCAAAATCGCCGACCTCGATTCGCTGTATCGCGCGAAGATCGCCGAACGGGAAATTGCGCTGAAGCCCGGGATCGAGGAAGCGCGTTTTGCGGGAGACGCCGAAAAGGCCGACGCGCTCGGAGCAGAGCTTCGCGACGCCGTGCGCAAGCTTCAGGAGGAAATGGAGCGCGAAAAAGAGAAGATCCGCGCCGCTTGACAAAAGGGGAAGTGCGATTAGTTTTCCGATCATCTGCTGGCGTGAGCCTTATGCGAGACGTCGCGTCTCGCGGCAGAAACCAACCCATCCCTCCCATGAACCGACTGCTGACCCTCCTCCTCATCGGCTTCGTTGCCGCGTTCGTGACGACCGCGCCCGTGCTGGCCTGCGGCGGAAGCTGCGACAAGCCCAAGAGCGGCGAATCCAAGGACGGAAACAAGGACAAGGACTCCTGATCTCCGTCTTCTCGGAGAGGAAGGCCGGCGAGCGCAACTCGCCGGCCTTTTTTTTGCGTCGGTCAGCGCGGCGGCGCGCCGCCCATCTCGGCGCGCATCAGCTTCCAGCCGCCGCGGAAGTACGCCCATCCCGAGCCGAGGCTCGCGATCAAACAGACCGGGAAGAGAAACCAGAACTCGACGTGGCGGCAGAGGACGACGTCCAACGGCACCCCCCACTCCTGGACGAGGGCGAAGCGCGCGCAGATGGCGTTGATGGTGACGAGGTGAAGGATGGTCTTCAGCTTGCCGCCCCGTTCCGCGCTCAGAGGGACTCCCCGTTGCGCCGCGACCATGCGAAGCCCCGAGACGGCGAAATCGCGGGAGAGCAGGGCGACGGCCACCCAAGCGGGCATGATCCCGCCGGCGACAAAGGCCACCCAGGCGGTGGACACGAGGATTTTATCGGCGACCGGATCCCAAAGCGCGCCGAAAACGCTCGTTTCGCCGCGGCGACGCGCCACCCATCCATCGAACGAATCGGTCAGACACGCAACCAGAAAACACGCCCAGGCGAAGGTGGAATGTCCCGGAGGATTGTGGAGGTTCGGCAGCAGACGGGGAAAGGGTTGATCGAAGAAGGCGACGATGAAGATCGCCGCCAAAGGGATCCGCGCGAAAGTAAGCTTGTCCGCCAGGGTCATGCCGCCGCCTTTTCCGCCGTCACGTCGTACTCCGAGGCCGCGACGATCCGCGCCGCGTGAAATTCTCCGCGCCGCCAGCCGCCGCCGCGCAAAAGGACGCGTCCGTCCACGCCCGGCGCCTCGCGCTCCGAGCGTCCCCAGGCGCCCCGCCCCGCCTTCTCGACGAGCACGCGTTCCGTTCCGCCGATGCGCGCGCGCAGCAGGCGGGCTGAGACCTCGCGTTGCGCAGCCATCAGACGGCGCCGCCGCTCCTTTTT
>JABWAM010000113.1 GCA_013360985.1 Verrucomicrobiia bacterium
CCTCCGCCGCAAGCGCAACCGGCCCCGCTTCCGCGCCATCTCGCGCCGGAGCCTTCGCGGCCTCCCCGAAAAAAGGCGCGGCCCGTCCCGCCTCCGATGGCCGACGACGCGACGTCTCCCGAAGGCCCGTGGACGCCGGTTCTCGCCGAAGCCGCGCCGGACCTTCGCGCCGAAATCGGACGCGGCCTTGAGGCGCTGCATGCGGAGATGCAAGCGCCCCACACCGAGCTTCGCGAGGTCGCTCCGCCCTCGGCCGTCGAGAGCGCTCCCGCGACGGCTGTCTCCCGTTTTGATTTCGCGGCTTTCCGCACCCCGGACAGCGTCCGCCGCGCCGTGCTCTTCTCCGAGATCCTCAGCCCGCCGCGGTCGCTGAAGCCCTGGTGAGCGCGAAACGGCCAACCGTCGGCGTCGTGTCCACGCACGGCGAGGACCGCTGCGCGAACTATTTGCGCGCCCTGGCGCAGCACGGCGGCGCTTCGCTGATCCTGAAACCCGGAACCGCGCCGGAACTCGATCTCGTCCACGCCCTGCTCCTCACGGGAGGCGGGGATCTCGCGGAAGCGCATTACACGCATCCCCCCGACGCCGAAGAGCGCGCGACGCTCGGCAAGATCGAGCCAGAGCGCGACGAGTTCGAGTTTCGTCTGCTGGCTTGGGCCGCCGAACGCGAGATCCCCGTGCTCGGCATCTGCCGCGGCATGCAAACGATGGGCGCCTTCGCCGGCGGCCGCCTGATCCCCGATCTCCCGATCTGGAGATCGCGGACGCGCGGCGTCCCGACGGTTCCCCACCGAGGAAACGGAGGCGACGCGACCCACGAGATCGAAGTGACGCCCGACAGCCGCCTCGCGCGCGCATTCGGGAAAGGGGGACGCGCGCTCGTGAACAGCTCGCATCATCAGGCCTTGCTCGCGCCGCCAACGGGATGGCGGGTCGGAGCGACTTCGGCGGACGGCATCCTCGAAGCCATCGAAGCCCCGCGCCGCGCGTTCTGGCTCGGCGTCCAGTTCCATCCCGAGCGCATGGCGTGCAATCCCGCGGCGGCGGCGGCGATCTTCACCGCCTTCCTCCGTGCGGCGCGGCAGACCTGATCCTCGCGTCTCGCCGACGGAGACGATCCCGTCGTTTTTGCTCGCCCGATTCGGCCGGTTTCGCGAAGAATTCGCGCCGCAATCTTCCGACGCCGACCCTTCGATATGAAAATCCTCGCGATCGCGAACCAGAAAGGCGGCGTGGGGAAGACCACCACCGCCGTCAACCTCGGCGTCTGCCTCGCCGAAGCGGGGCGCCACGTGCTCCTTGTGGATATGGACCCACAAGCGAACGCCACGAGCGGCCTCGGCGTCGCCAAGGCGCGCGGGGCGAGCGTCTGCGGGGCGATGCTGGGAAACGAGCCGCTCGCGCAACGCATCATGCCAACCGCGATTCCCAATCTCTTCCTCGTGCCCGCAGAGAGCGATCTCGCCATCGCTGAAATTCACGTCGCGCGATGCGACGATTACCTCGTCCGCCTGCGCGCGGCGCTCGCCCCGTTGCAAACGCCCGCAACCTTCGACTTCATCCTCCTCGACTGCCCTCCCTCGATCGGCCTGCTCATGATGAATGCCTTGGCCGCCGCCGACCGCCTCCTGCTGCCGGTCCAATGCGAATACTACGCCTTGGAAGGCGTCACCGTCATCCTCGGGCTCATCGAGCAAATCCGCCAATCCTGCGGAGGCGATTTGGCGATCGAGGGGGTGCTCCTGACGATGTTCGACGCGCGCACCAATCTCGCCGACCAGGTGGCCGCGCAGATCCGTCAGCATTTCGGCGACCTCGTCTACCGCACGGTAATCCCGCGGACCATCCGCCTCGGCGAAGCCCCGAGTCACGGTCAGCCGATCACCCGTTTCGATCCTCTCGGGACGGGCGCGCGCGCCTACCGCCAGCTCGCCCGCGAATTTCTCTCCCGTCAGTGAGGCGCTTCTGCCGTCGACTCCGTCGGTTTGATGGAAAAGACGCGGACATCGCGCGCTTTGCCGCGAACCTTTTGCGGGCCGAGGTCTTCGAACGCGAAGGCGTCTCCCGCGGCCTTGCGCACCTCTTCGCTGAGGAGCAACGGCCTCTGGATCTCCTTGCAGAGCTTCTCGAGGCGGAAGGCCACGTTCACGCTGTCGCCCACGGCGGTGAAATCGCGGCGGGCGTCCACCCCGATGTTTCCGAGAATCGCCTGTCCGCAGTTGATCCCGCAGCCGATGCGGAAGCGCAGCAACGACGAGGTTTCCGCGGCAAGCTCGGAGTCGAACTTCTCCGCTAAGGCGAGCAGATCCTGCGCGGCTTGGAGCGGGCCGACAACATGCCGGCGGTCTCCCTCAGTGCGCGCCTTGAGCCAGAAGGCCATGACGGCGTCCCCGATGAACTTGTCCACGCTCCCCCCATGGCGCTCGATCACGTCCTGGGCCTGTTGAAACCAGCGCCCCACCACGCGCGACAAAACCTCCGCGGAAAGTTTTTCCGACATCGTGGTGTAGCCGCGGATGTCCACGACGAGGATTGAAACGGTCTCCGAGGTAAAGGCCACCTCGGTGCGCATATCGCCTTGAGCTTCCTCCGGAGCCCTCTCCGTGGGCGCCGCCGCCTCGGCGGATTCGAATCGCAGCGTGCCGCTCGCCACCTGGATCACGTCTCCGTTCTTCAGCGTGCACGGGATGGTCACCCGCCGCCCGTTCAGCAGCGTCCCGTTCGAGCTGCCCAAGTCGAGCAGGCAATAGGCGTGATCTCCTTGCAGGCGGATCACCGCGTGATTGCGCGAGGCGCGTCCGTCGGGCAGCACGAGGTCGTTATTCGAGCCGCGACCAATCGAAAAGATCGCGCCCAACGGAATGACTCTTTCCGGTTGGCCTTCGATCTGAAGCGTGACTTGGGCGCTCATGCCCCGAAGGGCCTCAGCCGAAATAGTTTTGCAGCCCGTCGGCCGTCGGCTTCATGGCCTTTTCGCCCTTTTTCCAGTTCGCGGGGCAGACCTCCCCGTGCTGCTCGTAGAACTGGAGCGCGTCCACCATCCGCAGCGCCTCCTCCACGCTCCGTCCGAGCGGCAGATCGTTGACCACCTGGTGGCGCACGATCCCCTCCTTGTCGATGAGAAACAGCCCGCGGTAGGCGGCGCCGAGATCCTCGACCAACACGTCGTAATCGCGGCTGATCCGCTTGTTGAAATCGCTCACGATCGGATACTCGACCCCCTGAATTCCGCCGGTTTTCTTCGGGGTATTGAGCCAGGCCGCATGACTGAACGCGCTGTCCGTGGAGACCGCGATCACCTGGACGTTCCGCTCGCGAAACTCTTTCATGTGGTGCTGAAAGGCGTGGAGCTCCGTCGGGCAGACGAACGTAAAATCGAACGGATAAAAGAAGATCAACACGTATCGCCCGCGAAAATCGCTGAGCCGAAAATGCTTTTCAACCTTCCCGGCGACGACAGCTTCGGCGGTGAAGTCGGGCGCGGGTTTGCCTACGAGAACAGCCATGGGGGGTTCTTTCTTTCGGAGAGTGGTTGCGTCCGCGCGGGCGCTTTGCGAGCGTCGCGCGCTTCCGCCAAAACCTAAAGATCATTCCAAAAACCTCCAAGATCAAGCGGTTTCTTGGTCTTTGATCCTCGAAGGCCTCGGGAAACCATCCGCGATCGAGAAATGAGCGACGCCTTCCCCACGTTTCGTGTTGAAGCCGCGGCCGCGGCGCCGCGCGTCTTCGTCTCTCCCTGAAAATTGGAGGGCGGCCCTCTTGTCCGCCATCGTTTCGCGGCGGCTCGCTATGATTCCTCGCCCGAAATCATTTCGTGATAACGCTGACGCCAATAGCCGCGCCACTTCGAGCGAAAGAAGCGGACGTTGTAGCGCACATTGAGCGGGAGGCTGACGGTCCACTTGAGGTAGTTGATCCGCCGGTGAATCGGGCGCTGGAGGACAACGGGACGGGTAAGACGCTGGCGGAGACAATGGAGAAACCAGTCCGGTTTCGAGAAATCCACGGCGGCGGGCACCGCCGTTGCGCCGAAGCCGACGGTGAAAGGATAATGGCTGTCGCTCGCCCCAAGCGCGGCGATCCGAAAACGCCGCCCGAAGGAGAAGGCGTTGTGGAAGCGGCGGTTGTCGCGGTAAATCCAGGAATTGTATTCCTCCACTCCATCCACCTCGCCGAGATATCGGGCGCCGAGAGGATAGAACGGTCCGAAAGGGTGCGGGACGCATGCGAGCCCGCCGAGGTCGCGAATGCGGCGGATGGCGGAGCGGGGCTCCAGATAGTGGATCGTTCCCTCGTCGAGGCGCAGGGCGCGCGCGACGCGGCGCGGAGGCATGTCGTGCGCGAAATAGGCGAGGAGATGCCCTTCCGCCGTGGAAATCTCCACGCCGAACGCCGTGGCGATTCCCCATCGCCGCGCCGCGGCGAGCGAAGGATCCCAGTGGCGCACCGTGTCGTGATCGGTGATCACTAGCCCGCGCAACCCCTGCTCCTTCGCCTGGAGAAACATCCGCCGCGGCGAAGAGAGTCCGTCGGAGAGGCGCGAGTGAACGTGCGGATCCACGAGGACCTCGTCGGCGCGGAGATGTCGGGGGAGACGCATATCACCACTCGACGCGCGCGCGTTGCGATTTGCGCTCGGACTGACGGCGCTTTCCTTCGAGCATCCGTTCCTTGGCGCGACGGGAGCGGCGGCGTTTCCGCCGGCGAATTTTTTCCGCGGCATCGCGCGCGGCGGCGACGAAACCGCGCCGGCGCTCCTCGATGCGATCAAGGAGGAGGCGGCGCGCGAGGAAACGGTTGAGCGCCTGCGAACGCGACGCCTCGCAGCGCACGCGGATTCCGGTCGGACGATGGAAAAGGGCGACGGCGGAGGAGGTCTTGTTGAGTTTTTGGCCGCCGCGGCCGCCGGCGCGCATAAATCCCTCCTCGATCTCCTCCTCGCGCACGCCGAGCGCGAGCATGCGCCGGTGGAGGGCGTCCTGCTTCCGCGGGGTGACCGGAAAGGCGCGCATGATTTTCCGTTGGCTTCGAAATAGGTTTGACGCAAGGCGCGGAAGACACAACCCTTTTCCCGTTTTCATGGATGCGCTCGAAGCCATCGTCACCCGACGCAGCCTCCGGGCTTGGGAGGATCGCCCGATCTCCGGGCCGCTCCTCCGCCAGACGCTCGCGGCGGCGATGCAGGCGCCCTCGGCCGGCAACGCGCAACCGTGGCATTTTGTGATCGTCGAGGAGGCCGAGCGGCTCGGCGAGTTGGTCCGGGCCTTTCATCCCGGAGGCGATCTGGGGCGGCCGCCGGCGGCCGTCGTCGTTTGCGGCGATCCGACTCTCGAAAAGTTTCAGGGGTTTTGGCCGCTGGACTGCGCCGCGGCGACGGAAAATCTGCTGCTCGCGGCGCACGCGCTGGGGCTCGGCGCGGTCTGGGTGGCGGCTTATCCGATCGCCGAACGCGAACAGAAACTGCGCGCCATGCTGGGCATTCCCGCCCATGTGGTCCCGTTCGCGTTCGTGCCGCTGGGTTGGCCTGCGGAATCGAAGCCGGGCGAAGATCGTTATCAGGAGGCGCGCGTGCATCGAGGACGTTGGGGGCGGCTCGCCCTTGTGGCTTGAGATGAAACGCCTTTGCGGATCTCCTTCCGACTTCGGCCGAGACCCGTTGATCCGACGGATCGTCCGGGAGGGCATCCGCATCCAGCATCGTTTTCGCGCGAAACCGCATCTCGCGCGCACCGGGCGAGGTTGGCTGAAGAGCGAAGGGGTCGCCCCCCTGCGCCGCCTCAAAGCCCGATTTCGCCGACGCACCGCCCTCGGGGCCTGAAACATTCATGAAAACCAAGAAACGCTGGCTCGATTCCATTCCGTGGGAGGCCGTCACCTTCATCAACCGCCAGCTCTGCGAAGCGGGGAAGATGGCGGCGCGCCTGAATCGCGCCGCCAACGCGCGCGCGGAAGCGCTTTGGGAAAAGACGCGGCGCCAACGCCTAACCTTTCGCGAAGTGATCGAAACGGCGCTGCATTGCCATCGCCTCGCGCCGTTCGCTCACTTCAACGGCAACACCTTCGTGGCGATTGTGCGCAATCTTGGCCAGGAGATTTACGCGCGTTACGATCCGGCGACGGCGCACGTGTTCCGCAGCGCGGTGGATCATTACGTGGCCGGCACGATCACAGCCAACGAACTCGACCTCGTCTTCGGACGGATCGCGAAAACGCCGACCACCCGCCGAGGGCCGCGTCGAAGGTAGCTCGTCTCCCGAACGGAATCAGGCGAGAACCGCGCGGATCGCCGCTTCGGAAATGGCGCCATGGCGCAGGAGGATCCATCCGTCGCGCGTCCGTTGCGCAACGGACGAGGCGGCGCCAGGCGGGATCGCTCCTCCGTCCACCGCGAGCGCAGCGGCCTCGCCGAGAAGGCTGATGGCCTCCGCGCAGTTCTTCGGAGGCGGAGCGCCCGAAGGGTTCGCGCTCGAGGCCGCCAGCGGTCCGCCCCAGGCGCGGAGAAGTTCAAGGAGCCAAGCGTGCCGCGGCATGCGCCAGCCGATGGACGTTTCCCCCGAAGGCACCACGAGCGTGAGCGGGCCGGGCCAAAAGGTCCGCGCGAGGCGTTCCGCGCGGTCGTCCCATCCCGTCGAGCCGCGGCGCGCGGTCTCGATGTCGGAAACAAGCCATTGGAACGGCTTGTCCGGCGCGCGTCCCTTCGCCGCGGCGAGACGTTCGAGGACGGCGGGATTTCGCGCGTCGCCTCCGATTCCGTAGACGGTCTCCGTCGGGAAAAGGAGGAGATGCCCCTGCCGCAGCGCCTCGAGAGCGGAGGCGCGCGCAATGTCGTTCGCGGGAAGCACGCGCATGCGCGTCATCTCGCGCGCGCGGCGACCCGAAAGACGCGCGTCATGGCCGGCGCCTGCCCCTTCTCCCAAGGGCGGCGATACGCCAAAACGATGCGCGCAGTTCCTTCGCGGCGCGCGACGAAGGTCCACACCTCGACGCCACCGGCGCCCATCGCCGCGGAGCCGCCCGGATGATATGTCTTCCCGACGAAAGCGATCGCCCGGTCGTCGAGGCGTTCCGCGAGCGTCCACGAATAACCCGTCGTCGGATTCGATTCGAGGGCGATTTCAAAGCGTTGCCCCGGGATCGCGTCGATCGATTGAGACTCGCCCGTGAAACGGCTGCCGGTCGCGGCGCAGCCCGCGAGCCACACCGCGACCATCACGGCGACCGCTCGCGTGGCCAGAGACAGCTTCACGGCGGAATCATGGAGGAGGGAGAAGGAGGATTGAAGCCCAAAAGGGCGCGGCCCGCGGAAGGCCTTCCGCCCCAAGCTTGTCAGGCCGGTTCGGAAGCCGCAGATTCGCGCGGAGGAGAAGCCGTGGAGCAGCGAGCCCAACATCCGCCGTGGCGCGCCCAATGCGCGCGGATGGTCGAGGAACAGATCGCTCGACCCTCCGACGGGCGGAGGCCCGTGCGCGACGACCGCGTGCTCGCCGCGATGCGGTCGCTGCCCCGCCATCTCTTTGTGCCGGCGGAGGATCGCGCGGAAGCCTACGGCGATCGTCCGCTTCTCGTCGGCTGCGGACAAACGATCTCGCAACCTTACATGGTCGCGATCATGACCGAACTCCTCGCGCTCGCCCCGGAGGCGCGCGCGCTCGAGATCGGGGCGGGCACCGGTTACCAGACGGCCGTGCTCGCCCGCCTGGCCGCGAAGGTGTTTTCGGTCGA
>JABWAM010000114.1 GCA_013360985.1 Verrucomicrobiia bacterium
CGCGCACGATTTCGCGAAGGTCGCCGCCGAAGCTTCCCAAGATGCGGGCAGCGCCAAGCGCGGCGGCGACCTCGGCTTCTTCGGCCCGGGCCAAACCCTGCCCCAATTTGAAAAGGTCGCCTTTTCGACGCCGGTGGGCGCCGTGAGCGCGGTGTTCGAGACCCCCAACGGGTATCACTTCCTCAAGGTGACCGAGCGCCGTCCCGCGGGCCCGATCTCCCTTCAGGAAGCGCGCCCTCAGATCGCGGCCTTTCTCCGACAGAGCCGGGATTCCGAAAACCTGAAGGCGTTCATGGCGAAAATCGAGAGCGACGCGCAGGTCGTTTATCATTTGCCGCCTCCTTCGATCAACCTCCCGAAGCCGACCTCGAACACACGCTAATCTTCGACAATCGTCCGGGGATCTCCTTCAGACGCCCATTGCGCGGGCGAGGGAGGATGAGAAAGAAGGCGGTTTTATCTTGATTTTCGGCAACCGTTCTTCCAAGAGCGGGCGCGGCGCGCCTCGCGCGCCCTTCAATGAGACCTCGGTTCTCCAAGGCCTTTTCGCTCGTTGAACTCCTGGTCGTCGCCGCGATCCTCTCGATTCTTGCGGCGCTCCTCCTGCCAACCCTGAAAAAGGCGCGGGAAATGGGCATGGTCGCCGCCTGCGCCGGCAACCTCCGTCAGATCGGCGCCGCCACTCTCTGTTATGCGGGAGATTACGAGGGGTTCCCCATGGCCCCGGATGGATAGAAATTCGTCGGGCTTAATCCCTGGACCTCGTTGTCCTCGCTCTCGGAGTACGGTTATCTCGGTCCTCCCGCCAAGGGCAAGGGCAACCCGGTGTTCCTTTGCCCCTGGCTTCAACGAAACTACAAAGTTTATCCGGGAAACTCCGGAAATCACGGCGGAGGTCAGGTGAACTATTCGACCAGTTTCCTCCTCGGGTTCCGCACCAGCAACGACTGGGTGCGCCTGGGCAGCGGAACAGGCGATTACTCTTATAAACTGAAGAACACCTACGGCCCCTATCGTCTCTCCGAGATTCGGAATCCTGCCCGTTGTTTCCTTGCCGGCGATGCGGTCACCTTTCCCACCAGCGTCTACGCAGGCTACGACGCGGCGTGCGCGGTCACTTGGGGAGGCGGAAACGACCGTCTGATCGGCAACATCCAGACCTGGGACCTCACGTGGAAACTCGGCGTCGTCACGCACGGCGGCCCGAACCTCCTCTTTTGGGACGGACATGTGGAACGTTATATTTATCCTGTCGGCGCCACGGCGAATTACCCGGCCAATTACGGCTACGCGACAGGACTCCTCCGCCACGCGTTTCCATGGGAACGGACGACGTCGGATGGCGCCAGCCCCCAATGAGCTGCGGAATATCGGCCAAAGATGAAGAACGTTCCCCCAGGGAGCTCGCCTCTTCAGCGGGGATCCTCATGCGCGCCCAAAAACTCCTTGTCTTCCATCGGACGATCTTCGATAAACGGAACGTGATTATCCACCGGAGTTTCCTTATGACTTTTCTCAGGTCGCATCTTCGCGGATTGGGGATTGGAATTCTGCTTGCGCTCTGCGCGCATGGGTCGCCCGCCGCGCAGATGGTCTGGACCAACAAATCCGATCGCACCGGGTATTGAACCAATATCGCCAACTCGGGCGCCGTGACGAGCCTCTGGTGGGCGGCCGGTTGGACGCCGGGTTATCCGAACGGAACGGATGTCACCGCGTATTTCTGGTCGTCCTCCGACGGCGCCACGGCAACCAACTATGTGGATGCGGCGATCACCAACGGCACAATCCGCTTCTACACCTGGGATAGGCGCACCATCCGCGTCCTCTCCAACGGCGTCAATGGCCGTCTCTACATGCAGGTGTCCTCCGGCCGCGCGATCATTGACAACATCCTCGAGGCCAACAGATCCAACGTGATCGAAGCGCCGATCACCCTCCTCAGCCCGTTGACCGTGTCGAACCGCGCATGGCTGCGCGCGAACAGTCTTCAATTGGTCGGACCCATTGACAACGGCGGATTCAACATCCTTTTTGCGGGCGACGGCAACACGCTCGTCGGCGCGCCGATCTCCGGAACGGGGGGGATCACCCTCAACGGCAGCAACGGCTACGGCTCGGTGACGCTGACTGCGCCGAGCGATTACTCGGGCGGCACCGTCGTCTCGAACGGTGCGTTGAAGATTGCCGCGCCAACGGCCATCGGTACGGGTGCGCTCGTCCTCCAAGAGGGCGCGTCGTTGGATAACGTCAGCGCCGGCGCGTTGACGCTCGCCAACACCAATGCCATCTCTTGGAACGGAAGCTGGACGTACCTCGGCGCCCGCAACCTGCACATGGGTGAAGGGACGGTCACTCTTGGCACGAATACGACGGTCGGCGTGAATGCAAACCAGCTCGCCGTGACGAATCTCACCGATGGCGGCATGGGCTACGGATTCGCCAAGTACGGCGCCGGCACACTCGTCCTCTGGGGCAGCAACAGCTACAGCGGCCCCACGATCATTTCCGCGGGCGCGGTCACCAACGTCACGCCGTTCGATCTCCCCTTCGGCTCCGGAAGCCTGCTCCTCACCAACAGCGGTCTCGCCGCGATTCGTCCCGCCTCGGGGAGCGGGGCGTTGACCCTCCACGGCGGAACGAACGCCGGCAGTGTGCTCTCCTACGCCGGCGGAAACTCCCTTCTGCTCGCGACGGGTTCCGCCTCGGGGCTTACCCTGATCTTCGGTTCCGGAGATTCCAACGCCGAGGTCCTTGCCCGGGTCGGCCGCGGCACCCTCCAGATCCTGGATGACGGAAGCGCGACCACCGCCACGCTCGGCAGCTCGGTTCGCCTGATCTTCAACGGACAGACTCCGACGAACATCAACGGGATGATCCGTCCTTCGCTTGTGCGCAACCCGAGCGTGAGCAGTTCGTATCGGCCGGAGTTCTTGAGCAATGACGCCTCCGCGGGCCTGGTCACGATCACCTACGACGCGATCACGCTGGCCGCTTCGGACAACACGAAACGGCTCAACCTGTCGAATGCCGGCGCGGCCGTCGGGACCAACACCTTGGCGGACAACGCCACCGCTTCAGCCTATGCGGCCAGGATTGGCGGCGGAACCGTCGGCGCGCTCCTCGTCATGAGCAACAATGCCGCGTTCAACGTCGGCAACGCCGCGCAGAGCAGCGAAGCCGGCCTGATCCTCAGCGGCGGCGCGACCTCGGGATTTTATCAGGCGCCCGGCACGACCAACGCGACGATCAACTTTGGCGCCGCGGAGGGCATCGTGTGGGCGGGCTCGTACGGAGGCGTGATCGGCGTCGGTCTCCGGGGAAGCAACGGCGCCACGTTTGCATCCTCCGGCGGCTCGATCTCCCTCTTGAACGCAACGAGCGCGGTCGCCGGCCCGCTTTCCGTCAACCAGGGCGCCCTCGTTCTCGGCCACGGCGCCGCCTACCTCGACGCCACCACGGTGGACATTTACAGCGCTCTCCGCGTCCTCACCAACAGCCTTCTCTCCGCCGCATCCGACGTCTTCCTTGGGCAGCAGGGCAGCCTGTCTCTTCTCGGGACGCAAGCCGTCTTCTCGACCGCGGGCCGCTTGCTCAATACCGCGCAGGGCGCCGGGGCGGTGACTCTGAGCGGCGGTCATCTCATCGCCGATTCCTACATCAGCACCAACACGGTCGGCGCGACCACATTCAACTCGGGGACCCTCACGGTGAGCAACGGCATTCAGATCGCCTTCAGCGGAGATCCGAACCTCGGCGCCGGCGCGTCGAACGCGGCGTTGACGATCAACATTCTCGGCGGCGTCAGCAACTTCTTTACCTCGACCACCGGCGGACTGCATCTGGGCGGCGGACTGGGGTACTCCACAAAAACCGGTTTTGTGTTCACGGCGAATTTCCTGGGGGGAACCACGTATCTCGCCGGCGCGAATTCTCACATCTGGATCGGCGAGGCCGGCTATCGTTCGTCCAACGCCGTTGTGATCGCGGGGGCGAACACCCTCGTCCAGAACACGGGGTCGCTGACCATCGGATCGAGCAACTCGACGTACAGCACCTTGGTGATCTCCAACGGCGGAATGCTCCGCGACCTTTCAGGAAGCGGAAGTCCCATCATGATCGGCATGGGCGGCGCGGCCAGCAACGCCACGATCCTTGTGGA
The DNA here is from genome assembly GCA_013360985.1 of Verrucomicrobiia bacterium. Classification (GTDB taxonomy): domain Bacteria; phylum Verrucomicrobiota; class Verrucomicrobiia; order JABWAM01; family JABWAM01; genus JABWAM01. Next base: position 4,163 of record JABWAM010000114.1, read on the forward strand.
TCAGGGTACGATCTTCGCCCCGCTCACCTCGATCGGTTTTACCGCCTCGACGACCAACAACCTCCTGATGGTGACCAACGGGGGCGCAATCTTTACCGGAGGCCACGTCGGCATCGGCGGCGCCAACTCGTACGGCCATCGGATCATTGTGACCGGACCGCAATCGTCGATCTCCAATGCGCAGAGCAGCGGCAGCATCGGCATCGGAAGCGGCGCCGCCAACTCCTACGGACAACTCCTCGTCCTCGACGGTGCCGCGTACGTGATGACCAACTCGGCCGCGTCGTTTGTCATCGGCTCTGGCGCGGGTTCCGTGAGCAATACCGTCCGAGTCTCGGGGGCCGGTTCGCTGTTGAATGCGGGGGCTTTCCTTGCGATCGGCAGCGGCGGCGCGACCAGCACGAACAACGCCCTGGTCGTGGATCAGGGCGGCATCGTGCAGGTTGGCGCCGGAGGACTTTCGGTGGGTCTCGGAGGCGGTTCGATCCGTTTCAATCAGGGAACGCTTCGCGCCTCGACCAACTCCAGCGCCCTTGTCTCGAGTTCCGTAGCCGCATGGATCGGCGCGGGCGGACTCACCGTGGACGACGGCGGCTATTCGGCGACCGTCGCCGGCCTCCTCGCCGAAGATCCCTCTTCGACCGGAGGCGGCTTCACCAAAATCGGCGGCGGGACGCTGATCCTGGCGAGCAACAACACGTGGACGGGCGGGACCATCGTCTCGAACGGCGCGCTGCAGATCGGCGCGGGCGGCGCCGCCGGCGCAATTCTTGGCGGCGTCCTCAACAACGGACTGCTCGTCATCAACCGATCCGACGCATGGACCATGGGCGGGGCGATCGCCGGCGCGGGCGCGCTGCGCAAGATCGGGGCCGGCACGCTCATCCTCACGAACGCCAACAGTTATTCAGGAGGGACGACAAATATCGCGGGGATGATCGCCCTTGGCGACAATGCTGCGCTCGGGAGCGGCGCGCTCGTCCTCGCGGGCGGCGGCCTGCGCTCCGCGGACGCCTCGGCGCGCGCGATCGCCAATGCGCTTGAGATTTCCTCGAACACCCTTTTCGGCGCGGACGGCACCGGCGATCTCTTCCTGGCCGGCGGTCTCAACCTCGGCGGAGGACGGACGTTGACCGTCAGCAACGCGCTCACCGCGATCTCGGGTCTGGTGACCAACGGGGCAATCACCAAGGCGGGTCCCGGCACGCTTCTCCTCGGCAACGCGGGTCTCACCAACATCGGATTCTCCTCCGGAAACGCGGGAACGCTCATCGTCACCAACGGCCAGCTTTCCGTTTCGTCGCTCAGTTTTGCCAGCACTGCTTCCGACACGGCTGCGCTGATCGTTCGGGGCGCCGGCGCACGGTTGGATATTACCAACAATGCGAGCCTCACCTCGCGCATGGGCGGGACCGGCAGTCAACTCGCCATTCTCGACGGCGCGCAGATGACGATGTTCCATTCGGGAGGCGACGCGGGCGTCGGCTATCAGGCGGGCGCCGGCAGCCTGTTCCTCGTATCGGGGCCGGGTTCTACGGCCAGCGTCGCCGTCAGTTCCTTCAACCTGGGGAACAGCGGTGAACGCGCGCGGCTCGTGGTTTCCAATAAGGGCACGGTTCTCTTCAACAACCTGCTCCAACTGGGCAGCAGCGCCGGCGCGGGCGGCAGCAACAGCGTCCTCGTGGCCGACGCGGGTTCTCTGCTGACCAACAGCGGCAACATCTACATCGGATCACGCACATCTTTCAACGATCTCACGGTGAGCAACGGCGGACGGGTTGGGATCGGCGGAAGGATCTCGATCGGATACCAAGGAGCCGGATGGGCAGCCAGCAATACCATGACGATCGCCGCGGGATCTCTCGCCGCCGCCTCCTCTTTCTACGTGGGCGAGGCTGGATCCTTCAACACGCTCGTGGTGACCAACGGCGCGACCCTGGTCGGCCCGACGGTCGTGGGCGCTTCCGTATCGAGCAGCAACAACTTCCTCCTCGTCTCGGGCGCCGGCACTCTCGCCAAGGTCGGCACGGCGTTGAATGTCGGCTCCAACACGTACAACTACATAACGACGCCGCGCGGGCGAGGCCATGCGCTCATCAACGACGGCGCTATCCTCGAAACGGCGGCCCTCATCGCCGGCGCGAACGGCTCGGGAACAATCTCGAATGACCGTGGGGTCTATCAATTCACGACGGGAACGCCAACCATCCTCCCGAGCACAGCGGGAGCGATCACGCTCACCGACGGGACCATCTCCTTCATCGGCGTGACCAACGCCGATGTCCGCGGAAGCCTCGGAGGCAACCCACTCACGAACATCCTTTTCGCGGGAAACAACACCTTCCGATTGAACGCCTCCTCGAACTGGTCGGCGAATTCCCAAAACTACACCTTCGACACCGGAATCAGCCCGAGCAACTACGTGGCGCTCGAAATGATCAACGGCGCGACAGCCTGGAAGAGCGCCTGGATGAACATCGGCGCGGGCGGCGCGCTTCGAATTTCGAACACCACGGCGAACATCTCGGGCACGTTGACCAACGCCGGTGCGATCCGGGCGATCAACGCAAACGTCGCTTACGGCGGACCTGTGGTTGTGAGCGGGATTTACCACAGCGATCCTTCGACCAATACCTTCACCTCGAACCTGACGGTGACCGCCTCCGGCGCGCTTCAGGGCAGCAACGGCGATTTGTTCGTCTTTCAGAAAGACCTCCTTCTGGGATCCACGAACCGCTCGCAGTTCGATCTCTCGTCGGCCGCGATGCGTTTCGCCGACGCGAACGGCGGACCGACCAACCATGTGCTCGATCTTTCGGGCAGCGGAGCGCTCGATCTCGGTTCGAACTGGCTGAATATCGCTCAACTCGCGACGAATTTCTCCCTCGGCCGCCTCGAGCTCGCCCTGGGCAACCGCCTCCAGATCACCGGCGGCGTGGCCAACGCTTTCTACGCCGGAGCGCTCGATCTCGGCGGCCTCGGCACGAACGCCCTGGCGAGCGTCCTCGACCTGGACGTGAACCTTTACTACGACCCGACGGCGATCGAAAACGCCTATCTCCAGGGCTTGATCTACGACTTCGACGAGTGGTCCGGCGCGCTGGTGCCTCTGGGGATTCCAATCCCCGAACCCGCGTCCGCGCTGGCCGTGGGCGCGGGTCTGGCGTTCCTGATCGTCCTTCGCCGACGCAAAGCGCGCGACGGCAAATAACAGGCCGCGACAGAGGGCAAGCCGCGTGGATCCCCCAAATCCCCGCGTCAAGCATGGGGGGAGTCCATCCTCGGTCGAGGAACCTGCGACGCCCTCGCCACATTTTGGACTCACGCCGCTGTGGCGGCGCCCTCCCTCGCTTCGCGACCGAGCGGATTTTTCCCAAGCACGGAATGCGGAAAGGGAGGGCGAGGCCGCCGGCCGAGCCGTCGTCAGACAAGGTTCACGCGGAGACGCGGAGACGCGGAAAACGTGGGGCGCATTCCGCGCCCGCCCTCGCGATCTGATCCCTCCCGGCGAGGTCGGAGG
>JABWAM010000115.1 GCA_013360985.1 Verrucomicrobiia bacterium
CGGCGCCGCGGCCGCGGTTTGAGTCCAGAATGTTGCGAGGGCGTCGCATGTTCCTCGGCCGAGGATGGACTCCCCCCATGCCTTACGCGGGGATTTGGGATGAATGCCTTGACTTGCGAAGAGCTGCGTATAAGATTCCCGCCGTCGCCAAAACATTCCTATGAAAGCGTTTCGTCTTCATTGGAAGATAGCGTTTCTCGCGTGGGGAATCGTCTCCTCCGCCATCGGCCAGACGACTTGGACCAATGCCGGAACTTCCGGCATGTGGACCAATGCGGCGATCTGGAGCGGTCCCGCGCCCGGTTCCCCGAACGGCGCGGATTCGGTCGTCCAGTTCTTCAGCGGCCCCGGCATGACCAGTCTCCGGGGCGTCACGAACACCGTCAGCATCACCAACGGCACGATTCTCTTCAATACCCCCACCAACAACTCCGGCTTCAACCTCTGGACGAACAGCGGAAGCGGACAGATCTTTCTCGATGTCTCCTCGGGCAACGCCTTGATCGTCAACGCGACGAACGCCGGCAGCGGCGCCAACCAGATCATCATCCCAATTACCATGCTCGATCCGCTCGTGGTGAGCAACCACGGCGTCCTCGGTTTCGCCGGAGGAATTGACAACGGCGGACACTCCATCACCTTCGCCGGCGGCGGCGTCACCTCGATCAGCCGTCCCACAACAGGCGCGGGGCAGATCGAGTTGCAGAGCGGCGTGCTCAACCTCTCGCATACGAACGCCGTGGGGCCCATGGACGGCCCGGCGATGATCGCCAGCGGCGGCGGACTTGCCTGGGGCATCAACGCGGCGGGCTTGATCCCAAAGGCTCTCGTGATCTCGAACACCGTGGCGCTCGTGCCCAATGGCGGCGGTTCATCAAGCTTCGGCTGGCAAGGCGGCATTCACGGCCCCGGTCAACTCGTCGTCAGCAATCCGAGCTCGATCGCCGCGGGAATCACTCTCGGGTCCAACTCCTACTCGGGCGGCGCCATCCTCAGCAACACGACCGTCTCCATCCAAAACGCCTTCGCGTTCGGAAGCGGACCAGTCACGCTTCGCGACGGCGTGATCCTCCGCAACTATCAGAGCACCCCCTTCGTCAACGCGGTGGTCCTTCAAGGCAACGTGTCGTTCTCCACCATCAGCATGGTCTGGACCAACTCGGTCTGGGATATGGACGGCGGCGCCCGGACGCTCACGATCGATCACAACAACACCTATGTCCTCACACTGCTGGGGTTGACCAACGGGGGAGACTTCCGCTTCACCCGCACCCAACTCTATGCGGCCACGCTGGCCCTCCTCGGCCCCGTCTCGCACACGGGGATCACGTTCGCCGACGGAACGACGATCCAGTTGGGCGGAACGGGCGCGAACTCGGCCGAACTCGTCCACAGCACGAATGTGATCCTCAACAACGGCGTTTTCCTTCTCGACAACCGGGGAGGCGCCGCCTCTCGCGTGCGAACGGACGCGGAGTTCGTCCTCACCAACGCCGCGCTCCAGATAATCGGCCCCGGAACGGCGGGCCAGATCTTCACCCAACAGGTCGGCGCGATCGCGCTGAACTTTGGCGCGAACTCGCTCACCGTCACCAACCGCGGCGCCTTCCTCGCCGGAGAAATCGCGCGCGCCTCCGGCGCGACCTTGAACGTGCTCGGCACCAACGCGCCCGCCGTTTATGTCGGCAGTCCGCTGGCGGGCGCCACCAACGGCATCGTTCCGTGGGCGGTGATCAACGACGGCGCCGGCGGGTTTGCCGCCGGCTCCGGCGGCGCGCTCGCTCCTTACGCAGGCTACACCAACGAGTTCGCCGACGATCCGACGGCCAACGTCAAGCTCTCGGGCGCCGGCGTCACCACGCTGGCGAGCTCCCGCGCGATCAACGCGCTCTGGATCTCCAACAGCGGCGCCATCCTTGATCTCGATGGCAACACGCTCTCCCTTACCGGCGGCGGGCTCGCGTTCGGCCCCGGTTCGACGCCGTGGGTCTCCAACGGCGTCGTCAACTTCGGCGCGGCCGAAGGCGTGATCTACAATCCCGGCGCGGCCCGCATCTCCGCGGGACTCGCCGGTTCGGGCGGCCTCACCAAGTCGGGAAGCGGACAACTTTTCCTCCTCGGGACGAACTCCTTCAGCGGCGAGACGCGCGTCGCCCAGGGATCGCTCATCCTGCAGGGAGGCGCGATCAGCAACGGGAGCGACCTCGTGGTCGTCCAAGGCGCCGCGTTCCAGATCCTTGGCGGCTCGGCGGACGTGAACTGCCTCCAGGCGAACAGCAACTGGATCGGCGCCGTCCCTTCGCTCCTCATCAGCTCGGGCAATCTCATCACCCGCAGCAACTCCACAGCGTACGCCATCTCGATCGGCCACAATCCCGCCGCGCCTGCAAGTTGGACCCTCCTTGGCGGCAGCAATTACGCGGGAGTCACCCTCGGCACCAACGCCACGCTGCGCGTCTCGGGCAGCGGCAGCACACTCGTTGCGATCACCCCATCTTCCGGGCCCATCTTCGGCGGGCTGACCAACTCGGTCATCGTGGACGGCGGAGCGACCGTCGCCCAGGACGCCCTTTCAGGAGGCAATCTCAATCTCGAATTCGAATCGGGAATTTTTCGCGTCGAAGGATCCAATTCGGCATTCAATCCCGGCGTCGGCAAGAATTGGGGCTTCGGCGGACGCGACGCCCTTCTCGTGATCTCCAACGGCGCCTCCATGACGACCGGCCGCGGGTATGTCGGCATCCGCTATACCCCATCCGGCCCTTTTGTCGGCGGCACAAACATCGAGATGATTGTGGACGGCGCGTCCTTCACCTCCTCCGCCGCCGGAAACGGATTTCTGCGCTTCGGCTACGGCGTCGGGGCCGTGAGCAACCGCCTCTCCGTCCGAAACGGAAGCGAATTCTTGGTTTCCGCCGGCGGAAGTTCACCCATCCTCTTCGATTTTGGCGCGGGCGCGACCGCCAGCCAGACGCGCGCGGAAATTTCGGGAGGCTCGATCGTCCGCGTGCGGCACGGGGCTCGAAGCGTTCTTCTGGGCGTCGGCAACACCAACGACGGCGGCACGGGCAACGCCTTTCTCCTCTCCGAAGGCTCGACGCTCGCGTTGAGCGGCACCGGATCCAATATCCTCCAGGTCGTCGGCGCGGGAAACGTGTTCAGCAATCTCTCCAGCATCCTCGAAATCGGCGGAAGCGGCGTGATCTTCATCACGAACGCCCCCGGCGCGATCGTCTTCACAAACGCCGTGCTCTCCTGGCACAACCGTTCGGACAGCGCCGTCTCCCCAATCCTCAGCGGAACCACTTTTACCAACATCGTCTGGCAGGGCGACGCCGGCTTTCGCCTGAACTCGGCTTCCAACGCGACCGGCCTCCTCGAGTACGTGTTCGATTCGGTCGCCCACACGGGCGCGCCCACCAACTTCCAGCGCCTCCTGCTCACCGGCAGCAACGCCCTCTGGCGCAGCGCCCGCCTCGGGATCGCTTCAGGCGGCGCGATGTTCGTGACGAACGCCCTCGACGCGAATGTGCAGGGGATCACCACCAACGCGGGCGAAATCCGCGTCGTGAACAGCACCGTCACCTGGCGCAGCAACCTGGTCGTCTCGGGGATCTATGTCTCCGACCCTTCGACCAACACCTTCGCCACCAACCTCACCGTCACCGCCTCGGGCGCGCTGCAAGGGAGCAACGGCGATCTCTTCGTCGTCTGGCGCGACCTCGCGCTGCAGTCCACCAACCGCAGCCTCTTCAACCTCGCCCACGCCACGCTCTTCTTCACCAACGGAACGTCGGCCACCAATCATCTCTTCGATCTCACCGGCAGCGCCGCGCTCGATCTCGGTTCGAACTGGATGAGCGCGACGGCCTTGGCGACCAACTTCGCGATCGGAGTCCTCCAAGTCGATCCCGGCAACTCGCTCCGCCTCGCTGGCGCCGCGACCAATGCCCTCTACGTCGGCGTGCTCGACCTCGGCGGACTCGGCACCAACGCCCTGGGCAGCGTCCTCGATCTCGACGTGAAGGTTTACTACGACCCGAATGCCGCCGGAAATGAATACCTCGCCGGACTGATTTACGATTTCGACGGATGGGACGGCGCGCTCGCTCCGCTCCTGCCCATTCCCGAGCCTTCGGTTTCTCTCATCTTCGGCGCCGGGGTCGCGCTCATGCTTCTCCGCCGCGCGCATCGCCCTCCGCGCTGACCGCGTTCCCCGCGCGCTCCACAAGAGACGCGGCGTGCGCCGACGAACGCCGCTTTGAGCGCGACGGAGGGAGGACTTGAAAAATCGGCGGATCCGCCGATTTTCCAATTCGGCTCTCCCCGGAACGCGGTGGGTTCACGAATCCACGGGCTCTTCAGCCCAAGAATGTCGAGTTCTTTGCTCGTCACCCAAATCCCCGCGTCAGGCGTGGAGGAGTCCATCCTCGGTCGAAGAACCTGCGACGCCCTCGCCACATTTTGGGCTCACGCCGCGGCCGCGGCGTCGCCGGCGGCGGCGCCCTCCCTCGCTTCGCAACCGAGCGGATTTTTCCCAAGCACGGACGGTGGAAAGGGAGGGCGAGGCCGCCGGCCGAGCCATCGCACCCTTCTCATGGGAAGTCCGGAATCTCGGCATGCCCCATCCCTCCGGTCCTCCAGGGATGATGATGAGGGTGGCTCTCTGAAAATCGAGCGGATCCGTGGATTTGGGTCGTCACCACCCCGCAACCATGCCATCTTCCGCCTCGGTTCGCCTACACAGAACCGGGGAGAGCCCACGAGAAGGAGGTGACATCCTCAATCCCCGCGGAAGGCGTAGGGAAACTCATCCTCGACCGAGAAATGCGGGACGTTTTCACAACGTTTTGTGTTGAAGCTGCTGCAGCAACGCCGCCGGCGGCGCCCGCCCTCGCTCCGCGGCCGAGCGGATTTTTCCCAAGCACGGACGGTGAAATGGTAGGGCGAGGCCGCCGGCCGAGCCGTCGCACTCTTCTCATGGAAAGTCCGGAATCTCGGCATGCCCCATCCCTCCGGTCCTCGATGGATGATGAGGAAGAAAGCTCTCTGAAAATGGAGCGGATCCGTGGATTTGAGGACATCTCGACCAGATCCGAAAGGGTTCGGGGGAGACCCCGGTCGAAACGTCAGGTTTTTCCCAGCGCCGCAAGCGTGCGTTCCGCCGCCGCCTCGGGCGTAAGCCCGTGTTTTTTGCGGAGCAAAGGAATCGCGCCGTGCTCGACAAATTGGTCCGGCCACCCGATCTTGACCCGCGGCGCGCGGCAGCCGAAGCCGTCGAGCGCCTCGCCGACGAGGCTGCCGAATCCGCCGGCCACGGTGTGATCCTCGAAGGTGACGAAGACGTCGGCGGCGCGCGCCTGCGCGTCGAGCAGCGCCGCATCGAGCGGCTTGATGAAGCGCGGATTGACCACCGTGCAGGAGAGCCCCTGTTTTTCCAAAAGATCCGCGGTCTGTTCCGCCATGGGCAGCAGGTTGCCGAGTCCCCACAGGACGACGCGCCGCCCCTGACGCGCCGCGGAGAGGTCGCCTTGACGGACGACTTCGGCCTTGCCGATTTCCAGCGTTTGCGGCTGTTCCTTGCGCGGCACGCCGACCGCGGCGCCGCGCGGATACCGAATCGCGCTCGGCCCGGGATGCCGCAGCATGGTCCAGAGCATGTCCTGAAATTCATCCTCGTCCTTCGGCTGCATGTGGAGGAGGCGCGGAATGGGGCGCAGATAGGCGATGTCGTACATGCCGTGATGGGTCGGCCCGTCCTCGACGGCGCCCGCGCGATCCATGCAGAACATCACGGGCAGATCCTGAAGCGCGACATCGTGGATGATCATGTCGTAAGCGCGCTGGAGAAAGGTCGAGTAAATCGCGCACACCGGCCGCCAGCCCTGGGTCGCGAGCCCCGCTGCGAACAGGACGGCGTGTTCCTCGGCGATGCCGACGTCGTAGAAACGTCCCGGATACTTCTGGGCGTAAGGGTTCAGCCCCGTGCCCGCGGGCATCGCCCCCGTGATGCAGCAGAGCTTCGGCTCCATCTCGGCGAGCTTGATCATCACGCTGCCGAAGACGTTGTTCCACGCGGGCGGGCCGTCGCTCTTGTCGAAATCGCCCGAATCCGGATCGAACCGGCCGCAGCCGTGGAACGGCTCGGGGCGGTCGAGCGCCGGCTTGAAGCCGCGCCCCTTTTCCGTGAGCACATGCAGCACCACGGGCGATTCCGCCGCCTTCGCGAAGGAAAGCATGTTGATGAGCTCGGCGAGATTGTGGCCGTTCACAGGGCCGTAGTAGTGGAGCCCCATTTCCTCGAAGAGCACGGCGGGAGTCCCCGCGTCCGCCGAGGCGGCGTGAACGAGCAACCCCTTGGCGACTCCCTCGGCCTTGCGTTCGAGGCGGGCGAACTCCTTCCAGTTCCAGCGCTGCAGGAGTTCCTCGGTTTTCTTGTGCCAACGCGTAAAGCGCGGGCTGGTCACGATGCGGTTCAGGTAGCTGGCGATCGCGCCGACGTTCTTCGCGATGGACCATTTGTTGTCGTTGATGACGACCACCAGCTTCTTCGTGTGGTTTGCGATGTTGTTGAGGGCCTCGTAGGTGACGCCGCACGTCAGCGCCGCATCCCCGATCACGGCGACCACGTTTTCGTCGCCTCCCCGGAGGTCGCGTCCGGCGGCCATCCCGAGCGCCGCGGAGAGCGCCGTGCCGGCGTGGCCGGCGCCAAAATGATCAAAGGAACTCTCCGCCCGCATCAGGAAGCCGCAGGCGCCCTCGAACTGTCGCATCCGGCGAACCAGATCGCGGCGGCCGGTGAGCATCTTGTGGACGTAGCCTTGGTGGCTCACGTCCCAGGTGAAAAAATCTTTTGGGCAATCGAAGACGTGATGAAGCGCGAGGGTGAGTTCGACGACGCCGAGGTTCGGGCCGAGGTGGCCGCCCGTCTGGGAGAGGATCTCGATGAGTTCCTCGCGGATTTCCGCCGCGAGTTGCTCCATCTGCGGAAGGGTGAGTTGCTTGACGTCGGAGACGTGGCGGATGGAGTCGAGGATCGGCGTGGACATGTGGCGGACGAGGCGAAAGCGCGGAGGTCGCGCGGTTTCAGAAAAGGTCTCCTTCCGCGTTCTCCGCGGGCTTCGCGGCGGGGCGGTTCTTGGCGGCGGAAGGCGGCGGAGCGTCTTCTTCCTCCGCGTCGTCGGCCGCGTCGCGGAGCGGTTTCAGCGAGAGGGCGCCATCCTTTTCCTTCATGAGGACTTCGATGCGTTTCTCGGCTTCGTTGAGGCGAGCGGCGCAGAGTTTCACGAGGCGGTTGCCCTCCTCGTACTTCTGGAGGATTTCTTCGAGGGGCAAATCGCCGCCCTCCATCTCTTCCACGAGCTTCTCGAGGCGGGCCATGGCGTCCTCGAACGATGCCTCCTTGGCCTGGGACTTGGATTTCACGAGTAGGACAGTGTAGCAGGCGGCGCGCGCCGTGGCAACGGGCGGCTCGCGCCCCAAATCCCCGCGTCAGGCGTGGAGGAGTCCATCCTCGGTCGAAGAACCTGCGACGCCCTCGCCACATTTTGGGCTCAAGCCGCGGCCGCGGCGCCGCCGGCGGCGGCGCCCTCCCTCGCTTCGCGACCGAGCGGATTTTTCC
>JABWAM010000003.1 GCA_013360985.1 Verrucomicrobiia bacterium
TCGGCCTCGGGCATGTCCTCCTCGAATGGCGGATCTGGCGCGAGATCCGCTATCCTCTCGGCGTCGTTTTCCTGCCTCCCGTGCTCCTGGCGGGCGGAGCGGTCGCCCTCAGGTTTGTCATGGGGGATACCCTGCCGTTCGCGGGCAGGTTCGCGCTCGCGGGAACGTACGCGGCCCTCGCGGCGTGGGAATGGCTCGCCGGCCGCCGAAGGTTTCTGCCGTCGCCATCCGCCATTTGAAGGCTCCGCGCCGTTCCCCTTTCCCATCTCCATGAAAGCTTTCCTCCTCGCCGCCGGCCTCGGGTCGCGGCTGCGGCCGCTGACGGATCGCACCCCGAAATGTCTGCTTCCCATCGGCGGACGCCCGATGCTGCAGATCTGGCTGGAGCAGATGGGGAGTTGGGGCGTCACCGACGTGCTCGTGAACACGCACCACCTCTGGGAGCAGGTGGAGGCTTTCGCATCGACCTGGCGGGGAAAGGCGAAGCTCCATCTCGCCCACGAGCCCGATCTCTTGGGAAGCGCCGGCACTCTGCGCGCGAACCGCGCCTTCGTAGAGGGCGAGGAGAGCTTCCTCGTCCTTTACGCGGACAACCTCACCGCATTCCGCGCCACGCTCTTGCTGGAACGCCTCGACGCGGAACGGGAGCGCTCGCCGCTTGCGGCGATGGCCCTCTTTCGCAGCCCGCGCCCGAAAGACTGCGGGATCGCCGCGCTCGATGCCGAAGGCTGGGTCACCCGCTTCGCCGAAAAGCCGCGCGAGCCGAAGTCCGACCTCGCGAACGCGGGCATCTACGCCTTCGCCGCCGGCGCGCTCGACCTGATTCCCGAGAAGGCCGTCGCCGACATCGGCCACGACCTCATCCCGCGCCTCGTCCCGAGGATCGTGGGCGTAGAGATGAAGGAGCGCCTTCTCGATATCGGGAGCACGGCAGCCTACCTCGAGGTCCGGGACGCTTCGTTCGAGGAATGGGCGAACGCGTCGATTTCCTCGGCGACGAGCCAGACCGGTCGTGCGGCAGCCTCCTCGAAGGTCCGGTAAAGATATTCGCCGAGCAGGGCGGTACTCAGAAGCTGGGCGCCCAGGAGGATCGCCCCGGCGGACAATACCAGTCCAGTAGTTGACCCGCCATCAGTCAGCGCCCAGATGAGGCTTGCGAGGCCCGCCAATCCTACGAACAGCCCGAGGGGAAGGCAGAGCCGCAGCGGCCGCGCGCTGTATGCGAAAATTCCATTCGCGAAGAGCTGCACCTTTTTCGCGAGCGTCCACTTGGAGCGCCCAAACGAACGAGGCGGGCGGTCGTACTCGAGGACCCGTTGGCGAAAGCCCAGATTCATCAAGAGGCTCAGGATCGAAACATTCCGTCCGCTCTGGCGGTTGACGGCCTCAATGGCCGGGCGGCGCGCCATAAAAACGTCGATGCCGCCCGGCGGCATTCGCTGTGGAGTGAGACAGTTCATCGCCGCATAAAACGAGCGGGCAAAGAAACGGTCCACGGCCCCGTCCGCGCGACGTCGTCGGGCGCCGAACACGAGGTCGGCGCCCTCCCGGCAGGCTTCGAGGAAGCGCGGGATGAGATCCACCGGAGTTTGCAAATCGGCGGCGAGGTTCATCGCGTATTTTCCGCGAGCCGCGCGCAGGGCGGCGAGCAGGGCTGCATGATTGCCGTAGTTTCTTGCCAAACGCACCCCGCGCACGCGCGAGTCCGAAGCCGCGAGAGACTTCACCGCCTCCCAGGAACCGTCGGTCGAGCCGTCGTCCACGAGAAGAAGTTCCCACTCCACCTGGGGGAGGCGCTCCATGGCCGCAGTCACCGCGCGGTGGAGCCGCGGAAGGTTTTCGGCCTCGTTGAGAAGGCCGACCATCAGAGAGAGCTCGATCATGGGCGTGCGGGTTGCGTGTGATCGCGCAGGATGAAGGACTTTCGCCGTTCGTCAGGGGTCCGGATCCTCATCACGCGCGCCGGGACGCCGGCCACGACGGCTCCGTCCGGGACGTCGTCAACGACGACCGCGCCGGCTCCGACCACCACATCCTCGCCGACCTTCCGACAAACGACGCTCGCTCCGGCGCCGATGAAGGCGCCCTGTCCGACTTCGACGGCAGCGCAGAAAACGGCGCCCGGCCCGAGGTAGACGTTGTCGCCGAGAACGCATTCGTGTTCGACCACGCCATTCGAATAAAGAACGCAGTTGGCGCCCAGGCGGGCGAACGCGTGGACGACCGCGCCCGGACAGATGATCGCGCCGGGACCGATCTCCGCTCGCGTGTTCACATGGGCTGCGGGCGAGAGGGCGCTGGGGGTCTCGAGCCCCAGAGAGCGGAGGCGGGAAAAAACGGACGCACGCACGGGCATGTGATTGCAACTCACGCCGACCAGCGCGCCCTGCACGCGCCCTTCCGCGGCGAGTTTCTCGATGTGGACGAGGGGGGTGAACACGGGAAGCCCGAGCAGCGTGGATCCCTTGAGCGCATCGTTGTCGTCGAGGAAACAGGTCGCTTTCCATCGACCGACAAGAGCGTCGGCGACGGTGGCGCAGACCACCTTGCCGTGCTCGCGAGCGCCGAGGATGGCGAGCGCTTTCATGGGCGTTTTTTCTCGATCACCCGTTTTCCGAGGAACAGGGCGTCCAAACCGGAGCCGTAGAAAGTCGAAATCGCCTGGTTGGGATTCTCGACGATGGGTTGGCCGCGAATGTTGAAACTGGTATTCAAGACCACGGGAACGCCGGTGCGGCGCCCCAGTTCGGCCAGGAATCGATGGTAAAGAGGTTCGGCCTCGGCGCGGACGGTCTGCACGCGCGCGGTATTGTCCGCGTGGGTGACCGCCGGGATCCGCGCCCGGGCTTGCGCCCGGACGCCGAAAGTTCGGGTCATGAAAGGCGATTCGACAGGTCTTTCGAAGAAATCCCCCGCGTTCTCCAAGAGGACCGACGGAGCGAAGGGACGAAATCCTTCGCGGAATTTCACGACTGCGTTGACGCGATCCTTCATCTCCGCGAGGCGCGGGTCGGCGAGGATGGAACGATGTCCGAGGGCGCGCGCTCCGTACTCCATGCGCCCCTGGTGCCACCCGACGATCTTCCCCTCGGCGACCATGCGGGCCGCTTCGGCGGCGGGGTCGGGGCATTCCCGCGAAGGGGAACCAACTTCCGAAAGGGCCTTCGCGATCTCCAGTTCGCCGTACTCAGGACCCATTGCGGCCGTGGAAAGCGGGGGAGGGAGGGGAAGTCCGCGTTGCCATCCGGCCAGGAGGGCGGCCCCTAAAGCGAGGCCGTTGTCGCCGGCCACCGGAGGGACATGGAGGGCGTCGAAGAGGCCCGCTTCGGCGATCTTCTGGTTGAGCACGCAGTTCATGGCGACGCCGCCGGCGATGCACGCCCGCCGCAAACCGGTCTCTGCGCGGTAATGCGCGAAGAGGCCGAGGGCGGTTTTCTCGAGGAGCGCCTGCGCGCTGGAGGCCAGGTCCATGTGGCGCGGCCCGATCTCTTCCCAGCGGAGGCGGGCGGGTCCAAGCCGCTGGAGCAACGCGTGGTTGAACAGCGGCTCCTGGGTGGACAGCGGCGGTTCGCCGGGGCCCGCGCTGCGGAACCCTTCGTCATTCAGCTTGTAGTCGGCCTTCGACGGAGACAGGAGCCAGTCGAGCGCAATCGAGGGATGGCCGTAGGACGCGAGCCCCATCACCTTGTATTCGTCCTCGCCGAAATCAAACCCGAGGTGTTGGGTGATCGTCGCGTAGAAAAGCCCCAGCGACTGGGGAAAGGGCCAGCGCCGCAGGGACCGAAGCCCTCGGCGGTCCGCAGCCGAGACCGTTGTGGCCACGCCATCACCGCTGTAGTCATAGGTGACGACAAGCGCCTCGTCGAAACCACTTCCGAGGAAGGCCGCGGCGGCGTGCGCCTCGTGGTGATCGCACAGCTCGATCTTCGGCGCGTGCCCGTGGACAAAGAGGAAATACTCGCGAAGGCGGGCCTCGATGTTTCGATACGTGATTCCGGGAAAGACGACGAGATCAATGTCCTGGATGCGCAGGCCGCCCGCGCGGAGACAGTAACGGATCGCGTGGGTGGGAAGGTTCCCGGGCGCATGCTTGACGCGCGTGAAGCGCTCCTCCTCGGCGGCGGCGACAACCTGTCCGTCCACCGCGAGCGTCGCGGCGGCGTCCCAATTGCCCATGCGCACCCCTCCGCAAATTCCGAGGATCCTCATCAGGGGCAGGATGCTACCGCCGGGAGGCGGTCCCTGTCGAGAGAGGCCAATTCCACAACGCGTCGGAGGCGTCGCAATCGAGAAGCTCCACGGTTTCGCGAAGAGTGACGCTGCGCCAGCGACCGGCGGCTGCGGCGTCGAGCAGTTCTCCAAAAAGCGCGGCCACGCCCGGTCCCTTGCGTCGGAGCGCAGCCAGCTTTGCCGGCTCATGATAACAGGCTTTGGCCTTCTCGTAATCGGCGAGCGTGGAGGCGTTCACGAACCAGGGGATTGGGTGGAAATCCACCACTAAAAGAGGCTGAATGGAGGGAAGGGACGCCGCCCGGAAGCCTCCCGGATGGCGCGACGGGACGCAGAGGTGAAAGAAATCCATGTAATGAACCGGGATTTCCCAAAGCCCTGTCTCGCGGCGGAAGGGGGCAACCGCTTGTCCAGGGACAAAGAGGTTGCTCTGATAACGGATGCCCCATCCCGGCAGGAGGCGCACCAAGCGCGTGTCGGAGTGCAGCGAATGCGAGCGCAGCCCCACGGCGTGGGGATGCCGCCGTCGCAGCTTCTCGAAAGTCGGGATCCAGTCCGATTCCCCGTGAAAATTCGGGTGAAGGGCCATCTCATGCGAGCTGTTGATTTCCAACTCCGGCGTGTCGGTGCAAAAGAGCGTGGCGCGCACGCCGCGCTTTTCCACTTCCGCCAGCATCTCGTGGACGATCGGGGCGGGCGCCCACTCGACATCGATGGTCAGCGCCAGGAGAGGAGCGGGCATGGGATCAAACGGACCGTAGACGGCGAGCGGGGTTGCCCACCCAGACCTCGCCGGGGGGTACGTCCTTGAGGACCACGGCGCCGATGCCGATCAGGGCGCCTTCACCGATGCGCACGCCCTCCCGCACCCGGCATCCGGAACCCAGATAGGCGTTGCGACCGATCCGTACGCCGCCGGAGAGTAGCGCTCCGGTCGCGAGGACCGCGAAGTCTTCGATCACCGAGTCGTGGGAAATTACGCAGTTCTGCAGCGCCATGATATGGCTGCCCAGGCGTGCGGCGGCGCCGACCGCGCCGTTCGCCAACACCACCGTGCCCCGCCCAAACCGCGCCGACGCGGAAATCGTCGCGCGCGGATCCAGGATGGTCAGAAAGGCGTCCGCGGGCGCGCCGGTTCGCGCGACAATCCCCGGTTTGGCCGGATAACTGGTCGGCGACCCGATGGCGTTCACGAAGCAATCGTCCGCGAAATCCTTCGCGGCTGCGATGGGCCCCAATACGGGAAGTCCATCCACGATGTTCCCTTGAGGGATCGCGTCGTCGAGGAATCCTCGAGCCTCGGGCGTGGAGGGATCGGCGTTCCGAGCGCGCCGCAAGGCTTCCAGCACGTCCCGGGCGTTGCCATTGACACCGAGGATGCAAACACGCTTCATTGCGGGTCATCTCACCGTCGCCGCTCTCCATTTGAAAGCAGAAAAGCCATCCCCCACGGCCTCGCGGATTCGCGTCGGGATCGCCGGACTCGGCCACTGGGGCCCCAATCACGCCCGCACCTTCGGCCGCCTTGCAGATCTGGCGGCGATCTGCGACCGCAGCCCGGGGCGTCTCGCTCAAGTGGGCGCGCTCTTCCCCGGAGTCGCCCGCTACCGGGAATTCGAGGAGATGCTCGATCGCGCGCGTTTGGATGCCGTCATCATCGCGACGCCGACTTCTTCCCACGAAGGGTTGGTCGCGGCGACGTTGCGCCGCGGGCTTCATGTTCTTTGTGAAAAACCGCTGGCCCTTCGGGCTGCGGACGCCGCGCGCCTGGCCTCAGACGCGCGGCGACGTCGGCAGATCCTGATGGTGGGCCACACCTTTCTCTTCAACAGCGGCATCCGCCATCTACGCGGCCTGCTTCGCGCGAAGAACCTTGGGCGGATCTATTATCTCCATTCCAAGCGGACGCACTATGGGCTGTTCCGTCCCGACGTGAGCGCGATCTGGGATCTCGCGTCGCACGATGTGGCGATTTTCAACTACCTCCTCGATTCTCGGCCTACCGAGGTCTCTGCCGTCGGGTTCGACTGGCTGCGGCGGGAACTTCATGACCTCGGCTTCATCACGTTCCGTTATCCGGGCGGGATCGCGGCACACATCCACGTCGGCTGGCTCGATCCCAAGAAGGTCCGCGAGATCACCGTGGTCGGCGACCGCCGCATGGCGGTGTGGCAGGACGGCGGCTCCCCGGGTCCCGTGACGCTGTACGACCGTTACGTGGTCCGCGGGCGGCCCCTTGTGCGCGAGTTCGGCGAGTTCCAGCTCCTGCCGCGCGAGGGGGATATCACGGTGCCCAATCTCCCGCTTGAGGAACCCCTTCTTGTGCAGGCGCGCGAATTCCTTGCCGCGATCTCGGAAGGATCCTCGCCGCTCTCGGATGGATGCTTCGCTGCCGAGGTGGTGCGCGCGCTTGAGGCGACCGACCGCTCCGTCCGTCTGCATGGCGCGCCCGTCAGGATTCACTCCCGCCGTTGATGAAACGATTGCCCAAGAAGCCTTTCGTTCACGCCGCCGCGAGGGTGGAAAGCTCCCGGATCGGCGCGCGCACCCGGATCTGGGCTTTCAGCCATGTGCAACCGCGCGTGCGCCTGGGCGCCGACTGCAACGTGGGCGAGCACTGCTTTATCGAAAACGGCGTGACGATCGGCGACCGGGTGACCATCAAGAACGGCGTTTCCCTCTGGGAGGGAATGCGCGTGGGTCACGACGTCTTCATCGGACCGAACGCGACGTTCACCAACGACCTTCGCCCGCGCTCGCCAAGATCCGCCGCGGGCAAGGGGCGCTATCGCACGAAGGATTGGTTGGCGCGCGTCATTCTCGAGGCGGGGTGCAGCGTCGGGGCGAACGCCACGGTGATCGGCCCGGTGCGCCTCGGCCGCGGATGCATGGTCGCCGCGGGCGCGGTGGTCACCCGCAACGTCGCTCCGTGTGAACTCGTCGCCGGCAATCCCGCCCGTCGGATCGGCTGGGTCAACCTCCGCGGAGAACGCGTCGCCCGTCGCCCCCGATGAACGCAATCCGCGGCGCGACCTTCCTGATCACCGGCGGCGCGGGCCTCGTCGGCTCGCATCTCGCGGATCAGTTGCTCGCCGCGGGCGCCGCGAAAGTTCGCGTCCTCGACAACTTCCTCCGCGGCCGCGAGGAGAACCTCGCCGCCGCAGCGGCCACTGGCCGCCTCGAACTCCATCGCGGGGACGTGCGGGATGCGGACCTCGTGGATCGCCTCGCCCGGGGTTGCGACGGCGTCTTCCACCAGGCGGCGATGCGCATCACGCTCTGCGTGGAGCGCCCGCGCGAGTGCCTCGACTCAATGGTGATGGGCTCCCTCAACGTGGTCGAGTCGTGCCTCCGCCACAAGGTGAAGAAGCTCATCGCGGCCTCCTCGGTGAGCGTCTACGGCCTCGCGGAGGAATTCCCCATCCGCGAGACGCATCACCTCTACGCGAACCGGACGCTCTACGGCGCCGCCAAAGTCGCCAACGAACAGATGTATCGGGCGTTCGCGGAAATGAACGGTCTGACGTATGTGGCGTTCCGTTACTTCAACGTGTACGGCCCGAGAATGGATCGCACCGGTGCGTACACGGAAGTGATGATCCGTTGGCTTTACGCCGCGATGGACGGACAGCGCCCCAAGATTTTCGGGCGCGGCGAACAGTCCATGGATTTCGTGCACGTGGAGGACATCGCGCGCGCCAACCTCGCAGCCTGGGAACGCGACGTCACCGACGAAGTCTTCAATGTCTGCACGGGACGCGAGACGAGCTTGATCGAGCTCTGGCGGATCATCCAGGAGGTCACTGGCGCGCGCGATCTCGAACCCGAGTATCTCCCCGCGCGCACCGTCGGTCCCGTGGGCCGCAGGGTGGGGGACCCGTCGAAGGCCGAGAGACTCCTCGGTTTCAAGGCGCGCATCCCGCTCGAAGAAGGGATGCGTTCGCTCTCCGCATGGCTGAAGGGCGCGCCCCGCATGGAGGCGCCTCAATGAACATCCCTGTCGCCAAGGTAGACTTGGAAGAGAGCGACCTGCGCCGCGTCGAGGAGGTCGTCCGCTCGGGATGGATCATGCAGGGGCCGAAGGTGGAGGCCTTCGAGCGGGCGATCGCCGATTTCTGCGGCGCCCGCCATGCCGTGGCGGTTACTTCGGGAACGACCGCTTTGCACCTCATGCTTCACGCCGCGGGGATTGGCCTTGGCGACGAGGTCGTGGTCCCCTCGTTTTCCTGGATCGCGACCGCCAACTGCGTGGCGTACTGCGGCGCGACGCCCTCTTTCTGTGACGTGGATCTCGCGTCTTACAATATGACGCCTCCGCTGGCCGAGGCGGCGATCACTCCCCGCACCAAAGCCATCCTTGCGGTTCATCAGTTTGGGATGCCCTGCGACCTGGACGGGTTCGCGCGTCTGGCGCGAGAGCGGGGCGTCATGCTTTTCGAGGATGCCGCCTGCGCCATCGGGAGCGAATCCCGCGGGGTCCGGATCGGAGGATTCAAATCCTCCGTCGCGGCATGTCTCTCGTTTCATCCCAGGAAAGTTTTGACGACGGGGGAGGGAGGGATGCTCCTGACGAACGACGCCGCGCTTGCTGAAAAAGTTCGGCAACTCCGGAACCACGGGCTGGAGAACGGGCGGTTCGTGGAGATCGGTTACAACTTCCGCATGACCGATCTCCAGGCTGCCCTGGGAATCGGTCAGGTCGCGCGTCTGCCCGAGACGCTCGCGAAACGTCGCGCCCTCGCGGAGGTCTATCGCAAGGAACTCGGAGGGGTCGCGGGCCTGCGGCTGCCCGAGGAGATATCCGGGGGTTGCACAAACGTCCAGTCTTTCATGGTGCGTTTCCCCGAAGGAGGGCGGACGCTGCGGGATCGCGTCGCTTCCGCGCTTGCCGCCCGGGGAATCGCCACGCGCCCCGGGATTGCGCCGATCCATCTCGAGCCATGCTATGCGAAGGTCTGTGCGGGATTGCGCCTTCCAAACACCGAACGGCTTGCGGGAGACGGTCTCGTGCTGCCCCTTTATGCTTCGCTGACCCCCGCGAAGGCTGTCGAAATTTCCCACGCGCTTCTCGCAGCGCTGCGTGCCTGATCACGCCATGGTTGTCCCCCGGCGCATCTCCCCCGAGATGTCGACGGTATCTGGCCGCCCATGCTGTGATCCTGGAAATGTCGTGAAGGCGTCGCCCATTTCTCGTACGAGAATGGGTTTCCTATGCCTTGCGCGGGGATTTGGGGCGCGCGGGACGCATTGCGTTCCCGCGGGAGTTTCGCGAGAATCGCGCGGTCATGGCTGGTGAACGTCCCCTCTGTATCTCCACGCTGGATCTTGCGTTTTTTCGGCAGGGAGGAATCGTCACCAAGGCGCTGGCCCTGGCGCGCGTCGCGGCACGCGCGGGATATGCGCCGTTCTTCCTGACGCCCTCGGTGGATCTTCATCACACCATTCGGCGAACGCTCTCAGGCGGAACGCGCCCGGCCACACGCGAGTCCGTCTTTGCGGGCTACCGTTGCGTTCAAATGGCCGCGCGCTTCCCGGAGTTCGAATTTCGCGCGCACTTCTTCGATCCGGTTCGCGTGCGGAAGGCGCTGGGAGAACGCGCCGTGTGCGTCATGGTGAGCGGAAACAATCACGCCGCGCGGCCGTTCCTCGATCTCGGCCGCGCCTTCAGCATGTGGCCGGGATCCACCTTCTGGGAGGATTGCCGCCATCGGGTCCTCGCCGCGCCGTGGGGCGTCCGAAAGGCCCTCGACCTTGCCACGCGCCCACTCTCCGAGCGCCTCGAGCGTCGGCTCTTCGCCGCCGCCCGCAAGGTGGCCGTCGATACGCGCTACACGCGCGACTGCGTGCTGCGCCTCGACGCCTCCTGGGCGCCGAAAACGACGATCGTGCCCGTTCCCGTGGATACGGATCGCTACCGTCCGGGGGAAGGAAATCCCGAACCGCAGATTTTGTTCATTGGACGACTCTCGGATCCTCGGAAGAATCTTGGTCTTTTGCTGGACGCCTTCGCGCGGGCTGCCTCTCGCGCGCCTGGGCTCCGCCTCGCGCTGATCGGGAGCGGAGACGAATCCGTCGCCGCGCGCCTGGTCGGCCATCCCTGCGCCGACCGGATCGCCTGGCTGGCCGACGTTACGGAGGAACAGAAAATTCGTCACCTCCGCGCTTCTCTGGCTCTCGTCATCCCGTCGCATCAGGAGGGGTTCGGGATCACCGGCGCCGAGGCCCTCGCCTGCGGCACGCCCGTGATTTCCACGCCGTGCGGTGGCCCGGAGGATTACGTGGTCAACGGTCAAACGGGCCGCCTCCTCCGTGGTTTCGACGCGCCGGAAATGGCGGAGGCGATGCTGGAAATGGCGAACGACGCCGTGGAGCGCCGCCGGATGTCGACGGAGGCGCGTGCCCTCGCCGAAGAACGATTGAGCGAACAGGCGGTGAAACCGGACCTGCTGAAACTCATCGAAGCGGCTGCGTAAGGCGGCAACGGCGGGTGCGGAATCCCACCTTGATCCTCCGCTTGGTCGGTGGAGGAAATTCCCGCAGCTTCCAAGGGGGAGATCAAGAAGGGCCCCAAATCCCCGCGTAAGACATGGGGGGAGTCCACCTTCGGTCGAGGAACAGGCGACGCCCTCGCGACATTTTGGACTCAGGCCGCGGCCGCGGCGCCGCCGGCGACGGCGCCCTCCCTCGCTTCGCGACCGAGCGGATTTTCCTCGAACACGGAATGCGGAAAGGTAGGGCGAGGCCGCCGGCCGAGCCATCACACCTTTCGTGTGGGGAGTCTGAAATCTCGACGCAACCCACCCCTCCGATCCTCCATGGATGATGATGAGGGTTGCCCTCTGAAAATGGAGTTGATCCGTGGATTTGGGAGGGGGACATCCCCTCCGCGCTTCATGCAGCGGGTTTGCGCGTTTCCCAGAACAGGAACCATCCGAAACGCGCGTTCACCCAGGCGTCGAAGCGTTTCGCGAGGGCGGGGGAGATGCGGCGGAGAAGAGGCGAAATCTTCGGCAGGGCTTCGGAGCCGGCTTCCTGGAGGATGCGAAAGCGCGGAGGTTCGAACTCCCCCAGAAGTTCGCGCGCTTCCGAAACCGTATAGTGTCGGGCGATCGCGCCGTCGGTGAAGGTCTGGTTGACCTCCTCGAGCGTCCGCGTCAGGAGTTTGCCGCGGACAAGGCCGTGCTGGAGGCCGCCGACGATCCAGTAGCGGACGCTGCGGCGGTGATAGACCATTGCACGGAACAAACCGCCAGGTCTGAGCACGCGACGGATCTCGGCGACGATCGCGGGGGTGTTCGCCGAATGATGGATTACGCCCCACGACCAGACCTGATCGAAACAGGCCGCGGGGTAGGGGAGACGTTCTCCGTCGGCGCGCACGATCCCCACGGCGATCCCTTTTTGAGAACATCGGGCGCGCGTCAGTTTCACCGCGGTTTCCGTCAGATCCATCGTGACCACGCGCGCGCCCGCGGAGGCGAAAAGCGTGGCATGCAGGCCGAGGCCGCAGCCGATTTCCAGGATGCGCTGTCCGCGCGCGCCTTGCCAGTCGATGAGGCGCGAATAGGGAGGGTCGGCGGGGTAGGCGGGGTGGCCGAAGGGGCGATGCGCCTCGATCGCGCGGCGGTCGCTTTGCTCGAAGAACTCCGGGGTCCCCGGCGGCGCCGCGATCACCCCGTCCCAATCGTAGGTCATTGGACGGGCGTTCCACCAGGAGGCATTATCCTGTTGCGAGATTTGCACGGAAGGGTTTATGCCGTTATGAGAACTTCGCCACAAGGCGGCGTTTTCACCTTCGATTCTCATGCGTTACAAACTGATCAGTTGCGAAGTCTTTCTCCGGGAAATGTGCGCCGCGATTGCGAAATCGCCGCATCAGGTGGACCTCGAGTTTTTGCCCAAGGGGCTTCACGACCTGGGATGCGTCGGGATGCTCGCCCGCATGCAGGCGGCCGTCGACCGGGTCAAGGAGGAGGACTACGATACCATCCTGCTCGGCTACGGCTTGTGCAACAACGGTCTGCACGGCCTCGTCGCGCACGGGCTTCCGCTGGTCGTGCCGCGCGCACACGACTGCATCACTCTGTTCCTAGGGAGCAAGGAGCGTTATCTCGAATATTTCCACGCGAATCCGGGCGTTTTCTTCAAGACCACCGGCTGGATCGAACGCGGGACCGCGTCGGGAGAGCTGAGCCAACTCTCCATCCAGCAGAGGAACGGCATGAATTCCAGTTTTGAGGAACTGGTCGAGAAATACGGCGAGGACAACGCGAAGTTTCTTTGGGAAGAGCTCTGCCAGCACTCCAAGCATTATGGCCAGTTCACCTACATCGAAATGGGCGTCGCCGACGAAAGACCGTTCCAGGAGCAAACCAAGAAAGAAGCCGAGAAACGGGGCTGGAAATACGAATCGATCCAGGGCGACCTCGGCATCATTCAGCGCCTGGTCAACGGCGATTGGCGGGATGCGGAAGTGCTCGTGGTGCCGCCGCATCACAAACTGGTCGCAAAACACGACGAAGGGATCGTCGCCGTGGCGCCGTTGCCGCCCGCTTCCGCGTCCGGCGCGTAGCGCGTGGAAATCGCAACAGCCGACGCAGGACGGCTATTCGCCGATGATCTTCACGAGAACGCGTTTGCGCCGGCGTCCGTCGAATTCGCCATAGAAAATCTGCTCCCACGGGCCGAGATCGAGGCCTCCTTGGGTGACGGCGACGACCACCTCGCGGCCCATGATCGTGCGCTTGAGATGAGCGTCCGCGTTGTCTTCGGCGCCGTTGTGCGCGTACTGCGCATGCGGTTTTTCCGGCGCGAGCTTCTCGAGCCACTTCTCGAAGTCCGCATGCAGCCCGCGTTCGTCGTCGTTGATGAAGACGCTGGCGGTGATATGCATCGCGTTGACGAGCGCCAACCCCTCGCGCACGCCGCTCTCGCGGAGACAGGCCTCGATTTGGGGAGTGATGTTCAGCAACGCCCGGCGCGCGGGAACTTCGAACCAGAGTTCTTTCCGAAAGCTTTTCATTCCGGCCAGGCTAACGGAGGGGCGACGCAAGGGCGAGACGGCAGCTTCAGGCTTTCAGATTTTCTTCAATATTACATAGAATAAGTATTGTGCGACGTTATCTTATCCCAAAGGGAGAAGGAAAAGATTCGACAAGCGTAAGATCGAGATGCTCGCCCGCTGGGGCGCGGTCTTTTTGATTACCGAACTTCGGGGCTTCCCGGAAACCTTGCGAGAACCGAACGAAAATCTTCAGGAATTGGAGCGGAGAATTCTAGAGGCTGCGCGGTTCGCGGATGGCGAAAGCCGAGTCGCCATGCGTGAAGCATCTGACGATGTGGAATCTGGGTCGCAACAGATCCCTTGCCATAAAGCAGGTCGCCGAGCACCGGGCATCCCAGAAATGCCAGATGCACGCGGATCTGATGCGTGCGCCCCGTGAAAATCCGGCATTCGAGAAGACTGGTCTCCCGTCCGCGGGCAAGCACCTTCCAATCGGTCCGAGCGCTTCTTCCGTCCTTGCGAACGGTCATTCGCTGGCGGTGCACGGCATGGCGACCGATCGGCGCATCCAGTCGTCCGCGGTCGCTCCGCGGAAGGCCGCGGACCAGCGCCAGATAGACTTTGATGAATTCGCGGGCCTTCAAGGCTGCGGCGAGCGCGCGGTGCGCGGCGTCGTTTTTCGCGACCACGAGACAACCGCTGGTGTCCTTGTCGAGGCGATGGACGATCCCAGGGCGTTCCTCGCCGCCAATGCCGCTGAGTTGCCCTCGGCAATGATGAAGCAGCGCGTGGACGAGCGTGCCATCTCGTCGCCCCGCGCCGGGATGCACGACCATACCGGCCGGCTTATTGACGACCAGGAGGTCGCCGTCCTCGTAGAGGATGTCGAGGTCGCGCGCTTCGGGGAGGAGAGATGCGGGACGCGGAGGGGGGAAATGAACCTCGATGCGGTCCCCTGCCCTGACGCGCGCCGAAGGAAGCGCGGCCTGTCCATTGAGGAGAACGTTCCCTTCAAGGATGAGGCGCTGGAGCGCCGAGCGCGACGGTTCGGGGAAATGCGCGCGCAGCCATGCGTCGAGACGGCGCGCATTCTCCGTGGCGGTGAGCGCGTGCCTCATCGCTCGGGCCTCTGCGTCAGGGCGTCTTTTCCGCCGGCGCGGTCGCAAAAGCGACGTTCCAGATATCCGCCGCCCGGCAGGTGTCGAGCACCGCGATGACGTGGCGATAGCTGACCTCTTCGTCGGCGCGCAGGATGACTGCCTGATTGGGGAATTGCGCCACGATTCGTTTGAGGATCTCGAGAAGCTCTGCGTGATCCACCGCGCGACGGTTGAGGATGACCCGCCCATCTTTCGCGACGTTGAGCACGATTTCTCCCGGCAGCCGTTTCGGTTCCTGCCCCTGCTTGGCCGTCGGCACCCGCACATCGAGCTCAGTCTCGTAACGCGCGACGTTCCATGTGAGGAGAAAGAACGTGAGCAGAAAGAGGATCACGTCGATCATCGGCGCCAGTTGCAGCCCGATGGGTTCGGTGCGAGTTCGCGCGCGAAAGTTCACGGAAGACAATTCGTCCGAGACGTCAATTCTTGCCGAGGCGAGAAATCATGGCGCCCACAAGCGGGGTGGCGGCGGCTTCGAGATCCGAAATCAACCCCTGCACTCGCCCGCGAAACCAGGAGTAGAAAAACATCGCGAGGATGCCGACCACCAGACCGGCTGCTGTCGCCACCAACGCTTGGGAGACGCCACCGGCGAGGAGCATGGTGCGCATGGGAGTGGCCTCGCTGGCAATCGAGCCGAACGAACGCAAGATCCCGACAACCGTGCCAAAAAGCCCGAGCATTGGGGCGAGCACGCCGACATCCATGAGGTAGACGACCATCTGGGTCAGCGCCGCCGATTGGCGGTTCCCCTCGGATTGGGCCACCTCGCGAATGGCCGCCCCCCCAACGTCGGGATTCTCCACGGCGAAGGTCAGCGTTGTCTCGATCACACGCGCGAGAGCTTGCGGCTCACGCCGCGCCGCGTCGGCCAGCCGTCCCCAATCTCCCTTTTGAATGAGGTCTCCCGCCTGACGGGAAAACTCCGGCGTCGCCACACGCGACGCCCGGAGCGCAAGCAGGTAGTAAAGAATCAACGCCACGGCGATGACGGAGATGACGAGCAGCGGAATCATCACCCATCCTCCCGCGACGAGAAGCTCCCAGAGACTGAGCTCTGCCGAGACCGGAGCGGACGCGGGAAGCGCGCCTGCCGCGGGCGCGACAGTTTGCGCGGCGGCTCGAACCGCCGCCGCGAATGAGAGTAAGGCGATGGGAAGGAATTTCATGGCGACCTCGGAGGCGATTAGAAGCCGGAGCGTCCGCCGACGCAATGCGTTTCCGCGACTCCCATTTGAAGATTGCCGGACGGTCTCGCATCGGCTAGGGGGGCATCGCCATGAAATACCAAACCATCCTCCTCTTCGGAGCGCCGGGTTGCGGCAAGGGAACCCAAGGGAAAATTCTCGGACAGATCCCAGGCTTTTTCCTCCTTTCATGCGGCGACGTCTTTCGAGGGCTCGATTCCCGATCCAAACTGGGGCAAATTTTTCTCGAATACTCAAGCAAAGGGGAGCTTGTTCCGGATGAGTTCACCGTTCAACTGTGGCAAAACCATGTGGACGCCCTGGTGCAAGCGAAGCGCTTTTCTCCCGATCGCGACATACTCGTGCTCGACGGCATCCCGCGGAATCTGAATCAGGCGAAGATCATGTCCGATCGCCTTTGCGTCACGCGCCTTTTCCATCTCGATTGCCCGGACCGCGCCAAGCTCGTGGAACGCCTCAAGCGGCGGGCGTTGAGAGAAAATCGCCTTGATGACGCCAACGAAGCGACGATTCGCCATCGGATCGAGGTCTACGAGGCGGAGACGGTGTCCGTCCTCGGCTTTTACGACAAGGATCTGGTCGCGGTCATCGACGGCACCCGCTCGCCCCTCGAGGTTGCGCGCGCCGTTCTCGCGCGGCTTTGACGCCGTTGGAAGCTCCCCCGCCCTGCCGCCGAGGCGCGCGGCCGCATCGGCGGCAAGCGTTTGTCGGGGGGGAGGAAGGTCGGATTCCCTATTGAATCCGCAAGCCGCGCGAGAGTTGCCTTCCGGGCGCGATTTTGGGAGAAAGGTCCGATGATTCAAGGCGTTGACATCAAGGAACTCGCCACGCACGCCGACGAACGCGGCTTTTTTCGCGAGATCATTCGCGCCACGGATCCCTTCTTTGCCGGCGCCTTCGGCCAGTGGAGCCATTCCATGATGCACCACGGCGTCGTCAAGGCGTGGCATATCCATCGGATTCAGACGGATTGGTGGTATGTGGCGACCGGCCTCCTCAAAGTCGCCTTGCACGACCTTCGCGAAAGTTCCGCCACGCGCGGCCAGACGATGGAATTGCTGATGGGCGAGCATCAGCCGCCGCATGTCGTCAAAATCCCGTCGGGCGTGGCCCATGGCTGCCGGGTAATCAGCGCGCCGGCACACCTCTTTTACCTCACCTCGAAGGAATACGATCCGTCGGACGAGGGGCGGATCCCGCACGACGACCCAAAAATCGGTTACGACTGGCTCAAGCCTTCGAAGATCGGCTGATCGCCTGCGCGCGCAGAATCCTCAGGATGCGCCGCGACGCCCCGAAATTCAGCGGCGCCACGCGCGTCGCCACCCGCGCGCGAAACGCGGAGGAGTCCATGAGGCGCTCGGCGGCGAGGCAGATCGCCGCAGGATGCGTGCCGACCAGAAAATTCTTTCCTGCCTTCACGAGGCGCGTCCATTCGGTCTCCTCGCGGAGAATGAGGCAGGGCGTATTCACCACCGCCGCCTCCTCCTGAATCCCGCCCGAGTCGCTCAACACGAACATCGCCTCGCGCATGAGCGCCACGAAATCGAGGTTTCCGAGAGGATCGAGCGCGCGGATCCTCTTCGCCAAACGGATTCCATGCCGCTTCAGAACGCCTCGGGTCCGCGGATGCACGGGGAACAGAACCGGTAGACGCGTCGAAATCCGCTTCAGCGCCTCCATGAGTCGGAGGCAGCGCGCGGGGTCGTCCGTATTTTCCGCCCGATGGATCGTCGCCAATGCAAACCCTCCGCTCCGCACGCCAAATCGCCGCAGGCGTTCCTTACCGGCGAGACGCATGGTGCGCCGCACGGCGTCCAGCCCGGTGTTGCCGACCAGATGGACTTTCGGAGCGCGAATCCCTTCCTCGCGCAGATGCCGCACCGCCTCGGCGTCCGGAGCGAAGAGGAGGTCGGAAACGTGGTCCACGAGGACGCGGTTGATCTCCTCGGGCATCGCGCGGTTGAAGGAGCGGCATCCGGCCTCGATATGCGCGATGCGGATTCCTCGTTTTGCGGCCACGAGCGCGCCGGCGAGAGTGGAGTTGGTGTCCCCGAGCACCATCACCCACTCCGGCGCGAACCGCGTCAGGATCGGCTCCAGCCGTTCGAGCATCCGCGCGGTCTGCGCGCCCTGACCGCCCGATCCCACCTTCAGAAAATCATCCGGCGTCCGAAGTCGCAACTCGCGGAAGAACACGCGGTCCATGTTCTCGTCGTAATGCTGCCCGGTATGCACGAGGCGGTGACGGAAGGCCCGATCCAAGAGCGGCAGGATCGGCGAGAACTTGACGATTTCCGGCCGCGTGCCGAGCACGCTGAGGATGCGGGGTCGGCGTCTCATGGAAGAAAGCTGCCGGGGCGAAAGAGCAAACGCGCGAGCAAATGGAGATGCGCCCGGATCACCTTGACCGTCTTCATTTTCGATTCGCCGAAGCGGCGGACCGTGAGGGTCGCCGGCGTCTCGGCAACGCGCAGGTCTTGCGTGAGCGCCTTGAGCATCATTTCGGCGAGGCAGGTGAAGTCGACCGCCGGAGAAGCGATTTGCGACACGATCTCCCGACGGTAAACGCGCGCGAGCGCTGTAAAGGTGTAGATTCGCTTTCGGAGGATCAGACGATACATCGCCGTCAGAGAACGGCTGAGGAACATCCGATAGACCGGAACACCCTCGACGCGGCCCCGGGGATGGTAGGGCGACACCGTGACGAGATCGGCCCCCTGCTCCATTTCCGCCAACATAGGTTCGAGGAGCGACGGATCATAGGTGCAATCGCTGTCGAGATTGGCGATCCATTCCCCTTGCGTTTCGGCCACCCCGGTGCGTACGGCGGCGCCGAGGTTCATGTTGCGCGCATGACGGACCACGCGCGTCCGGGGCCGCGATCCGAACGCCTCGCAGAGAAGGAGGTAGGTGTTGTCCCGACTCCCGTCATCCACAAACAGGAGATCCACCTCGCGTCCCGTCGCGGCGACGCGGTCGAGCACGGGGAGGAGGCGCTCTTTGAGTTGAGGGATGCCGTCCGCCTCGTTGTAGCACGGCACCACCACGCTCAGTGTGGCGGGCATGGAATCAATCCACCGGCTCGAACTTGACGCGCAGCTTTTCGTGCGTCCTTTCGCACTTGAACACGAGATAATCGGCCTCGGCCTGGACGGACGTCATCTCAAACCCGCTCCGGCTGACGAAACCTTTGAGGCGGGCTGGGTTCCCGATGTAAAGCCCGTAAGGAAGCGTATCCACCGTGATCACGGCGCCTGCGGCGATCATGCAATATTCCCCGAGCGTGATTCCGCACATCACCGTCGCGTTCGCGCCGACGGAGCACCCGCGGCGCAGGAGCGTCGGCACGACCTCCCAGTCTTTCGTGAAGGCGCGCGGGCGAAAGTCGTTGGTGAAGGTGGAATGCGGTCCGACGAAGACCTCGTCTTCGAGAGTGACGCCTTTGTAGATGGAAACGCCGTTCTGGATTTTGACTCCGTCACCAATCACCACGCCGGTGTCAATATAGACGTCCTTGCTGATGATGCAGTTTCTCCCGATCTTCGAGCCTTCGCGCACCTGCGCTTGGTTCCAGATCTTTGTCCCCTCTCCGATCTCGGCCTGGGGCGCCACTTCAGCGGAGGGATGGATATACACCTTGTTCATGCGCGGTCACTTTGCCGAAGAGGAGGGGTTCCGACAAGCATGGAGTCGCGCCCTTTCGGCTCGAAGCGTCTGCCGAAGTCCGTCGTCAAAATTCTGACGGGGAAAAAAATCCAGCAGCGCCTGCGCGCGGCGCGTCGCCGCCCGCATCCTTCGGAGGCGCCCCGCGCCGGAACGAATCTTTGGATGCGCGCGATGCCCTGCCCACGCGCCAATTTTCCGGGCCGCCGCGAGCAGGCGCGTTTCACATCCCGATCCGATGTTGATGACGCCGGAGGCCTCTTCCCGGTTGATCGCCGCGGCGAGGGCTTGCGCGGCATCTTGGACGTGAAGGAAATCGCGGGAGTTCTTCGGAGAACGGTCGATGGCCACCGCTTCTCCCGCGAGGATACGGCGCGCGAAAAGATTGAGCACGGTTTCGCGCGGACGCCCGTCCACCGCTTCTCCGTAGAGGTTGAAAAAACGCAGGACGCAAGCGGATGCCGCATGTCGGAGGACCAGAATTTCCGCGCAAGCCTTGAGAAAGCCGTAGATCGAGAGCGGACTCAAAGGATCGCTTTCACGCACCGGCAGCCGCGGCGGATCACCATAAACTTCCGAACTGGAAGCAAAAATCACGCGTTTCACGCCCGCGCGGCGCGCGGCATCCAGCAGACGGCGCGTTCCGTCCAGAATGACCGCGGCGGCCGCGGCGGGGTCGCGCTCGCATTCCAGGAGCGAGGCCGTGGCGAGATGAATCACCGCGCGGCATCCCTTGAGGGAACGCTCCCATTTTCCCTTCCGACAAAGATCGCCTTGGATCCATCGCACGCGATCGCCGCGTCGGCGGGAAGGCGTGCGGGCCAAACAGCGCAAGCGCCACCTTCTCCGTCGCGCCTCGCGCAGAAAATGCCCTCCGACGTAACCGCTCGCGCCCGTAACGAACAGAGGAGCCTTCGCCGGCATCGCCGAAGCTCCTCTCAGAGCAGACGCTCCGGGTGTTGCTGATACCATCGCACGGTGCGCGCGATCCCTTCCTTCCATTCGACTTCGGGACGGAATCCGAGAAGCTTCACGGCCTTTTCGGTCGCGGCGCAATGACGCCGCACGTCGGCGGGCCGCGCGGGCTCGAAGCGCGGCGCCGGGCGCCATCCCATCAACCGGCTCACTTCCTCGACGATTTCGATTACGCGCAGTTCGGCGCCGCTGGCCAGATTGACCGTCTGCCCGGCCACCGACTCTTCCTCATAGAGACGAACCAAACCGCGTGCGGTATCGGTCGCGTAAAGATAGTCGCGCGTCTGCTGTCCGTCGCCGAAGATCACCGGCGTCTCCTTTCGCAAAATCCGTTGAATGATCCGCGGGATGATCCCCGAGAAATCGCGCCCGTTTTGCCGCGGACCATAGTTGTTGAAGGGCCGGCCGATCGTCATATCGATCTGGAACGTCCTCCGATAGGACTCGACGAACAGCGCCGCGGCGGCCTTTGCGGCGGCATACGGCGTCTCGGCCTTGAAGGGATGCTCCTCATCCATGGGCGCCTTTTGGGCGGTCCCGTAAGCTTCCGAAGAAGAGCAGTGGATCAGCGTGCGAAAGGCGCCCTGGCGACACAGTTCGCAAACGTTCAACGCGAGCTTGCAGATCACCTCCGACGCCCAGAGCGGACGATCGAGCGATGCGGGGAGCGGGATCGTCGCCAGATCGAAGACCACGTCGATGCCCCGTCCGTCAAAGAGGCGGCGGAACCCGTCGAAGTCGGCTGCGTTCTGTTCGACAATCTCGAGAGAGGGATAGCGCTGCTTCGCCTCGATCAGATTGTCGCGATTGCCCAGAAAAAAATCGTCCACGACCACGAGGCGCGCGGGTTCGCGCGCGGCGAGGACGTCCACCAGGTGGCTGCCGATGAAGCCGGCGCCGCCGGTCACCATGATTCGTTTTCCCGAGAGCGTTCGCGTCATATTCCAAGCTTCTCTTTCAGAGCGGCGTTGACCATCGCAGGATTCGCTTTGCCTTGCGAGCGCTTCATGACCTGCCCAACCAGATTGCCGACCGCTTTCACGTTGCCCTCGCGGATCTGCGCGACCATCGCGGCATTGACCGCGAGCACCTCGTCACAGAGCTTTCCGATGGCGTCCGTGTCGCTTACCTGCTCCATGCCGCGCTCCACCACAATCTCGTCCGCCGCGCGCCCCGAGCGAAACATTTCGGCGAAGACCTCCTTCGCCTGGCTGCTGCTGATCCTTCCGGCGTCGGCCAGATCCACGAGGGCCCCGAGCGCCTCCGGCGCAATCGGGCTTTCGACAAGGGGCTTCCCCGCCGCGCCGAGCTCGCGGAGCAGATCGTTGACGACGAAGTTGGCGACTCCGTTCGCGTTCTTCGTCGTCGCGGCGGCCTTCTCGAACCAGTCGGCGAGCTCCCGATCGGCGACGAGCACCTCCGCATTGGATTCCCCCACCCCGAGCCGCCGCATCAACCGCTCCTTGCGCGCGACGGGAAGCTCGGGAACGGCGCGACGCACTTCGTCGATCCACGAGTCCACGACCACCGGTAAGAGATCCGGCTCAGGAAAGTAACGGTAGTCGTGCGCCATTTCCTTGCTGCGCATCCCGAAGGTCGCCCCGGCGGCTTCATCCCAGCGGCGGGTCTCCTGCGCGATGCGTCCGCCGTTCCGCGCGACGTCCATCTGGCGTTCGATCTCGTGGGCCAGCGCGCGCCGCACGCCGCTGATCGAGTTCATATTCTTGATCTCGACCTTGGCGCCGAGCTCCTCCTGGTCCACCGGACGAACGGAAACGTTGCAATCGCAGCGCAACTGCCCCTTCTCCATGTCGGCGTCGCTGACGCCTCCGTAGAGCAGCACGAGGCGCAGAGTGGACAAGAAGGCGAAGGCCTCCTCGGGACTGCGGAGATCCGGCTGCGTGACGATCTCCATGAGCGGCGCGCCGGCGCGATTGAAGTCCACGCCGGTCGCCGCTTCGAAATGGAAGGATTTGGCGACGTCCTCCTCGAGATGGATGCGGACCAGGCGGATCCGCCGCGACTCTTCCACCGTCTTTTGGGCGTCCTTGGGATAGTTCTCGCGGGGGAGAACCAGCTCGCCGCCCACACAGATCGGCAGGTCGTACTGCGAGATCTGATAATTCTTCGACACGTCCGGGTAGAAATAGTTTTTGCGGTCAAACTTGCATCGCGGGGCGATGGCGCCCCCGAGCATCAAGCCGGTGAGCGCCGTCAGGCGCAACGCCTCGAAGTTCGGCGACGGCAACGCGCCGGGCAGCCCCAGGCAGACGGGACACGTCTGCGTGTTCGGAGGCGCTCCGAAGGTATTCGCGCAGGCGCAAAACATCTTGGTCCGCGTCCGGAGTTGGACGTGGACCTCAAGGCCGATGACCGCCTCGTAGTTCATAAGGGCGGCGCCTCCTCGCGCCACGCAGTCGCTTGCTCGTAAGCGTCCGCGATCCGGAAAATCGTCTCCTCCCGCATCCAGGGGCCGATAATCTGGAGGCCGACCGGCAGGGTGGTTTCTCTCACGACGAAACCGCAGGGAAGCGAGATCGCGCAGGCGCCGGCGAGATTCACCGCGATCGTGAAGATGTCGGCGAGATACATCTGGAGAGGGTCCTGCATCTTCTCGCCAAGCTTGAAAGCGGGCGTCGGGGTCGTCGGCGTCAGGATCGCGTCGCAACGCGCAAACGCCTGTTGGAAATCTCCGCGGATGAGCGTGCGCGCCTTCTGGGCGTGGAGGTAGTAGGCGTCGTGGTAGCCGCGGCTCAGCACGTAAGTCCCGAGGATGATGCGCCGCTTGACTTCGGCGCCGAACCCCTCGGCGCGCGTGCGGCCGTACATCTCGAGAAGATCAGAAGGCTTCTCCGCGCGATGGCCGTAGCGCACTCCGTCGAAACGGGCGAGGTTGGCGCTGGCTTCCGCTGTGGCGAGCACGTAATAGGTCGCTACGGCGTACTCGGTGTGAGGCAGCGAGACCTCGACGATCTCGGCGCCGAGTTTTTCGAGTTCGCGCGCGGCTCGCCGCACGGACTCTTCGACGTCGCGCTCGATTCCCTTCAAAAAGTATTCGCGCGGCAATCCAAGCTTCAGGCCGCGCACCCCGCGCCCGAGAGCGGAGGAAAGATCCGCGGGCGCATCCGAGAGCGAGGTGCTGTCGTGCGGATCGTGACCCGCAATCGCGTTGAAAAGGAGCGCGGCGTCGCGCACGTCTCGCGTGAGGGGGCCGATTTGATCGAGCGATGAGGCGAAAGCGACCAACCCATAACGGCTCACCCGTCCATAGGTCGGCTTCAGACCGACGCAACCGCAAAACGCGGCGGGCTGTCGGATCGAGCCGCCGGTATCGCTTCCGAGGGCGGCAAACGCTTCGCGCGCGGCGACGGCGGCGGCTGCGCCGCCGCTCGATCCGCCCGGCGCCCGTGCCGGATCCCACGGGTTTCGCGTCGCGCGCACGGAAGAGGTCTCCGTGGAAGACCCCATGGCGAACTCATCCATGTTCGCGCGTCCGAGCAACACCGCCCCAGCCCGCCGCAGCTTCTCCACTACGGTCGCGTCGTACGGCGCGCGATAGCCGCGCAAGATGCGCGAAGCACAAGTGCAAGGCTGCCCGCGGACGCTCAGGTTGTCTTTCAGAGCGATCGGGATGCCGTGGAGCGGCCCGGAAGGCGGCGCCGCGTCGCGAGCCCGGGCCTCCGCCAAGGCCGCCTCGGCGTCCACATGGAGCATCGCGGAGATTTGGGGTTCGACCGCCTCCATCCGCGCGAGCAGCGCGCGGACGAGATCTTCGGAAGAAACCTCGCAGCGGCGAATCGCCGCGACGGCCCGCGACGCGGTGAACTCGTGGAGTTTCATCGCGATTCCGCCCTCAATCTATTCGACGACCTTCGGCACCATAAAAAGATGCTCGGCGCGCAATGGCGCGTTGGCGGTGGCGTCGTCCGGCGACAGCGACGGCGCGGGGTCGTCCGCGCGCATCGGGTTCACGCGTTCCACAACGTGCGCCGTTGGCTCGATGCCGCGCACATCGAGCTTCCGAATCTGCTCGATGTAACGGACGATTTGTTCGAGCTGCTCTTGGTAACGGCAGGCCTCCTCTTCGGATAGCTTGAGTCTGGCGAGTTGCGCCACGTAACGAACATGGAGATCGGAGGAAGAGTTCATGCTGCGCGAAGAAATGCGAAAGGAATCACCGGAGGATGCTCCAAAGCTTCCCGAGAGCCCAGAAGAAGGCGATGAACCCCGCCATCGCCCAAAGGATCGTCCGATTGCGATGCCTTCGCCTCTCGTTGACCAGAGGGAGACGGCGCTCGTTGTCCGCCGACTTCGAAAAGCGCAGAAGCCGCCGAAGCGACGAGATTCCCTCTCCTTCCGCCGACGCCGCGCGAGGCGCGGGAATGGATCGCGGACGCTCGATCTGGCGATGCAACTCTCGAATCCGACGGTCGAGTTCGCGCGCCTTGACGCGCTTCTCCTCCGCCTCAAGGGCCACTCGAGAACGAGCCTTTCCGCCAGTCATGAGAACGCCTGCGCCTATTTATGGGAGAGCCAAAGGAGCAAAGCGATCGCGCCGAGGATCAGGATCGGCAGAGATCGGGCAAAGCCACGCTGCAACTCGAGCGCAAAATTGAAGGCGCGGGCGTCTCCGGACGCCGTCGCCGCGGCGCCTCTCAAAGCCGCGTCGGCCTCGAGGCGGATCGGGCCTTCCCCAAGAAAGGTGAGTTGCGCGCGGCCTCGATTGAGTTCCGCCCTTGCCCCCTCGACGGTCGCCACCGCCTTGGCGAGGCGCGCCTTCACCTCATCGCCATGCCACTCGCTCTCGCGGATCTCCTGCAGCTTGACGATGTGCTCCTGAAAGCTCTGGCGAAACTCCGCGAGCGACGAGCTTTGCTTATTGAGTTCGTACTCCTCCTTTTCGATGGAAGCGACGGCGCGGCCGAGTTCCTCAAGCATTTCGGACTTTCCGAGCTCGAACTCCTCCTCGCGACGACGGAGATCCTCGAGCTCTTTCTGCTCGCGCTCGAGATCGTCTTGCTGCTGTCGCAGTTCGAGCATCTGCCGGCGCGCGGCCTCCACGCGCGCGTCGATTTCGGCGCGGCTCGGAGAGGAGCTTCCGCTCGATTTCAGCGCGCCGGCGTCGCTCTTGGAGGCATCGGGAATCACCAGATCGGGGTCGACAAATTCTCGGGATTTCATAAGGTAGCGGAAGGGGTTGCGTCGGATTTGGGCTCAAATCAAGTGAACCGCCGTCCGGCCGAACGCCTCGGCGCGAACGCGGCAGCCGCGCTCCGCGCGGCCGCGAGGAGATATACCAGCCGCACGCCCCAAGACCAACGAAAATCCTGGCGCGCCGTCGCGCGCGACGGCGCCTGGCGGGCGAGTTTCACAGTTTCACCGCGAACTTCTCGCCTTTTTTCGCGTCGAGGCAGAAGCCCGCCATGAGGGCCGCCAGCCTTTCGAGATCCCCCAAATGGATGACCTCGACCGGCGAGTGCATGTAACGGTTCGGCAGCCCGAGGCTTACCGTCGGGATGCCCCCCCGCTGCACGAAGATCGCATCGGCGTCGGTGCCCGTCGCGCGCGGATCCGTGGAATACTGCACGGGAATCTTTCGCTTCCTGGCCGTTGCCTCGAGACGTTCGAACAACACGGGATGATTCGCGCTGCCGATTCCGAGCGTCGGCCCTTTCCCGAGCCGCACGTCGCCCCAGCGCTTCTGGTTCACACCGGGGATATCGGTCGCCTGACCTACGTCGGCGACGAGCGCCGCGTCGGGATGGACGCGGTATCCCGCCATGGCGGCGCCGCGCAAGCCGATCTCCTCCTGCACCGTCGACACCGCCACCACGCAGGCCTCGAGTTTCTTTTCGCCGCACAGCAGGCGGAGCGTTTCCGCCGCGGCGAAAATTCCGATGCGATTGTCGCAGCCGCGCGCCACCGCAAGGTCCCCCCGCAGGATTTCGAACCCGTCGGCGAACGTGACCACATCCCCCACTCTCACGAGCTTGGCCGCCTCTTCGCGATCTCTCGCTCCGATATCCAGAAAGCAGTCGTGCAGCTTCGGCGCTTCGGGCTTTACCTCGCGATCCTGCATGTGCGGCGCGAGCGTACCGGTGACGCCGCGAACGGGTCCCTGACGCGTCTGCACGATCATCCGCTGCCCTCGCACCAGCGCCGGATCCACCCCTCCCACCCCGGTCAACCAGACAAACCCCTCCTCCGAGATGTGCTGAACCATGAAGCCGATCTCATCGGCGTGACCGGTCACCATA
The DNA here is from genome assembly GCA_013360985.1 of Verrucomicrobiia bacterium. GTDB lineage: Bacteria > Verrucomicrobiota > Verrucomicrobiia > JABWAM01 > JABWAM01 > JABWAM01. The sequence continues at coordinate 26,501 of JABWAM010000003.1, forward strand.
ATTTTCGGTGAACCGCCTTCATTGATCCAGGCATAGACGTTGCCGTAAGCGTCGCTTTCCACGCGATCGGCGAAGCGCGCCACCCGATCGCGCCATACGCGCTGGGCGGCCTGCTCCTGGCTCGTGACGCTCATCGTATTGAGCAGGGACTTCAGAAATTCGAGGCTCTCGGGTCTCATGCCCGCGACTCTCGCGCGGGCGCCGCGAGATTTCCAGCCCGAACCACAAGGCGAAAGGCGCGTGAAGTTGGAAATTGGAAATCACGCGGGCCTCGGCTCCAATGCCGCGGATGACCGATGTGCGCTCGCTCTTATCCCAAGCTCTATCCTCGGCCCTCGACGCCGTGTGTCCGGGCCACGCGCTGACCGTCCCGTCCGTCAGCGCCTGCCACGACGCGCGCTACGGAGATTATCAGTCCAACGTGGCGATGCTCGTCGCCGCGGCGGGAAACCTTGCGCCGCGGGAATTGGCGGCGTCCGTGGCCGGCGCGCTCCGGTTGGAGGACCTCTGCGCCAAGGTGGAGGTCGCCGGACCCGGGTTCATCAACTTCCATTTGCGCCCCTCGCGAATCGCCGCGCTGATCGCCGAGATGGCCGCGGATCCGCACAACGGCATCGCGTCCGCCGCGAACCCCCGGCGAATCGTCGTGGACTTTTCGAGCCCGAATACCGCCAAGGCGATGCATGTGGGGCATATCCGCTCGACGTTCCTGGGCGACGCGCTTGCCCGGTTTGCCCGCGCCGTCCGCCACGAGGTCATCACCGACAACCACGTTGGCGACTGGGGCGCCCAATTCGGAATGCTCATCCATGGGTACAACACCCGCCTCGATCGCGAGGCCGAGAAGCGAGATCCCGTCGCGGAATTCGAGCGTCTCTATCGCGAGGTCAGCCAAGAATCCTCCCGAAACGAAGAGACGCGGGAAAAAGCGCGGCGCGAGTTGGCGGCGCTCCATGCCGGCGAGGCCGAAAGCGTGGAGGTTTGGAAGAAGATCGCCGAGCTCTCGCTCGCCGAATTCGAAAAGCTCTATCGCCGCCTCGGGGTGCGGTTCGACCATTGCCTCGGCGAAAGTTTTTACAACCCGAGCCTCCCGGAGGTGGTCGCGGAACTGCGACGACTCGGGATCGCCGAGGAGAGCGAAGGGGCGATCTGCGTCTTTTTTCGCGAGGATCCCGTCTTGAAGGACGCCGCGCCGATGATGATCCGAAAAAAAGATGGCGCGTTCCTCTACGCGACTACCGACCTCGCCACCCTCCGCCATCGCGCGCGGGAATGGCGGGCCGACGAAATCCTTTATGTCACCGACGCGCGACAGAAGCTCCACTTCCAGCAGATCTTTGCCGCCGCGGAGAAGTGGGCCGGCGCGCCGGGGAACTCCCTCCTCGCCTCCGCCGATGCGCGCCTGCCGCGCCTCCGCCACATCGTCTTCGGGAGCGTCCTCGGCGCCGACAAAAAACCGATCAAGACGCGCTCGGGCGATCCGATCAAGCTCGCCGATCTGCTCGACGAAGCGGAGGCGCGCGCGCTCAAGATCATCGAGAAAAAAAATCCCGCGCTCTCCGCCGAAGCGCGGCGCGCCGCCGCTCGCGTTCTCGGCATCGGCGCGGTGAAGTACGCCGACCTCTGCCAGAACCGCAATCTCGATTATGTCTTCGACTGGAACAAGCTCCTCGCCCTCCAAGGCAACACGGCGCCTTACCTCATTTACGCCTACGTCCGGATCCGCTCGATTTTTCGCCAGGGAGGGATTGCGCCTCTGGGACAGACCCTTCCTCCGCCCTCCGTCCTCTCGCACGACGCCGAGCTTGCGCTCGCGAAGAAGCTGATCCAGTTCGGCGACACCGTTCACGCCGTGCTCGACGATTGCCGGCCGCATCTGCTCGCCGGTTATCTCTACGAGCTTTCGACGCGCTTCAGCCGCTTCTACGAAACCTGTCCCGTTCTCAAGGCCGCGGAACCTGATCGCGGCGCGCGCCTGCTCCTTTGCGATCTTACAGCCCGCGTCCTCCAGCGCGGTTTGGGCCTCCTCGGCATCGAAACGATCGAGGAGATGTAGACCCTCCCGACGCGCGCCCGCCGCATCACGAATCGGTTCATTCGGAAGGGCGCGCCCCTTCCCACGGCTCGACCGGCGCGCGTCGGTCGGACGGGGCATGGAGGGTGTCGAGGCGACGCAGCGCCGGCCATTTGAACGCGGCGGCGATCACAACGGCAATCGTCCCGAGGCCTCCGGCGACCACCGAAATCACGGGGGTGAACAGCGCGGCGAGCGCCCCCGACTCGAAGGCGCCCAATTCGTTGGAGCAACTGATGAAGACCGTGTTCACGGAGGTCACCCGACCGCGCATGCGGTCGGGTGTGCGAAGCTGGAGGAGACTGTGGCGGACCACGACGCTGAGGTTGTCGCACATGCCGGTCAGACAGAGCGCGACCATCGAAAGCCAGAACGATCGGGAGAGCCCGAACACCACCGTCGCGACGCCGAATCCCGCGACCGCCCAGAGCACGACGACCCCGGCCCGGCGGCGCACCGGACGAAAGGCGGACCAGACGGCCATGCTTGCGGCGCCAAACGCCGGCGCCGCGCGCAACCAACCGAGCCCCGCGGGTCCGACCTGAAGGATGTCTCGGGCGTAGATGGGGAGCAGAGCGGTGGCGCCTCCGAGCAAAACCGCGAACATATCGAGCGCGATGGCGGGGAGAAGGATCTCGTGATGCCACACGAAACGGAAGCCCGCGGAAACGTTGGCGAAGGTCATCGGATTCCGGGAGGGCGGCGGGCGGACAACCCGAATTTGGAGCAGATTGAGGATGAAGAGGAGCACGAGCGCCGCGCAGGCGAGATAGGCGGGGACCGCGCTGTGTTGAAGGGCGATCAGCATCCCCCCGAGCGCGGGACCGATCACCGAGGAGAGTTCGAACCCGCTGCTCCGCCAGATGATCGCGTTTGCGTAATGCTCGGCGGGCAGGAGCGACGGCCAAAACGCGTTGTTCGACGGCGCGCTGAAGGCGCGCCCCACCGCGACGCAAAAGAGGCAGATATAAATCAAGACGACCGGGCCCTGGGTCGCGGCGAGCAGGGCGAGGGCCAACGCCATCGCGACCATCGCGCCTTGGGCCGCCACGAGCAGACGGCGACGATCGAGACGGTCCGCGAGATGGCCCGCCGGCATGGCCAACAGGAGGATCGGGATGACCTGGACCAGCCCTACCGCCCCCAGGGCAAAGGCGAGGTTTGTGCGCTCGTACAGGTCCCATCCGATGGCGACGCTCTGCATCGACAGACCGATGTTCGCGAAGACCCCGCCGAAAAAGAAACGGCGATAGGAGGCGTAACGAAGCGCCGCGTAAGGATCGTGCGCCGCGCTCACGCGACCGGCGCCTCATCGTAATAGCCGAGCACGTGAAGCCGGTAGAACACCGCCAGCGTATCCCAACCGGCGCGAAACATGGCGCTCGCCGCGATGCGCGGGTATTTCCCCGTGCGCTCGATCACGACCGGCGCCTCGACGATCCGTCCGCCAAAGTGGTGGACGACGACGAGCAGTTCGAGATCCGATGCGTACGCCTTGACCAGCAGCCGCGGCATGGCCCGCGCAAGCGCTTCGCGACGAAAGAGCTTGATCCCCGTCTGCGTGTCGCGCACAGGAAGGCCGAAAAGGATGCGGGTCAGCGTGAAGTACACGAGGCTCACCAGGCGGCGATGCCATGGATAGTCCACCTGGGAACGCGGATGCCACTTGCTCCCGATCACGACGTCGGCGTCCTCCCGCTCCATGAAGGCCGCCAGCGCGCCGAGTTGTTCCGGCGGCAGGTCCATGTCTGCATCGAGAAAAACGACGCGCTCCCCGCGGCTCGCGGCGAACCCCTGGCGCAGGGCTTCCCCTTTGCCTCGATTCGAGAAAAGGCGAAGGACGCGAAGCTCGGGCGCCGCGGCGCGCGCGGCTTCGGCGGCCTCCGCCGTTCCGTCCGAACTGCCGTCGTCCACAACCACGATCTCGAATCTCTCCGCCCATGTCGCCAGATGCGCCCGGGTTCGCGCGATCGTCGCTCCGATGCGCGTCGCCTCGTTCCAAGCGGGGAGGATCACGCTGATCATGCTCATGGATGCGCGTCTCTTTTTCCCGCAACTCCCTCCTCTTCGCCAGACAAAACGAAGGCAAACCTGGAGTCGGATCGAAAGATCGGAGAAGGGCGGAGCGTCGAGCCCTCCCGCTGCGTTCGGCGGCGCGCCCAAGGATGGACAAATCGCGAACGCCGCTCCATCCTTCGGCATAATTCGACTGGTCGCCCGGGTGGCGGAATGGCAGACGCAGCGGACTTAAAATCCGCCGGCCGCAAGGCCGTGTAGGTTCGATTCCTACTCCGGGCACCCTTCGCCCGGAAGAGGGCGGCGTCCTTGTCTTCCGGCGGACGACGAAAACCTCTGGCGGACCGCGCAACGAAAACGTTGCCATCCTTCCCCGGATCGTGGAGAAGAAGGGTGTCCCCCGCTTCGCTTCCGTGAACCAAATCGTCCTCAGCGATCGTGCCGCCGCCGATCTCGCGCAGATCGATCGTCTCGAACAGCTTCAAATCGTCGGCGAGTTTTCGCGCCTCCGCCGGGAGACGCTTCGGATCGGTCGCGACGGCATCGGCGAAATCCACAAGGGACACCGCACGCTTTACCGCAGCCGCTTCAAGGAATACCGAATTTATTTCGAGAAGAAGGATGATCAACTCCTCGTTCACCATCTCCTCCACAGCAATACGCTCCGAGATTTTTTTGTCCGCTCCAACCTCGACGTGCAGAACGACGATCAGTTCGAAGAGAGCGCGAAGTTTTGGAAGTTCCTCGAGCAGCGCGCGCCGAAAGTGCGCACCGACGAACCGCCTTGATGCGTCGCGCGGCCCTGCTCCTTGTCGGCCATGGGGCCTCTGCCGACGCGCGCGCCGGCCAATCTCTCCGCGCCGCGGCATCGGCCCTTCGAACCCGCGGCGTTTTCCGCGAGGTGCGGATCGGATTCTGGAAAGGCCGTCCGCGTCTCGACCTCGCCGTCGCCCGCGCGAGGAGTCCGATCGTCCTCATCGTTCCATGGCTCTTCAGCGACGGCTGGTTCTTCCGTCGCGTTATTCCCCAGGCGCTCGGGTTGTGTGGCCGCGTTGCGCAACGGGAGGGACGCCTCTTCCTCCTCGCCGATCCCGTCGGCGTCCATCCCGACATGGCGAAGGCGGTCCTGCGCGCCGCCGCCTTTGCCTGTCGTTCCGCGCGCGGCGTTTCTCCTCCGCGCGCCCAAACGACGCTGATTGTGGTCGGCCATGGAACAAACCGCGACGGTTCCTCCGCCACCGCGGTGCGCGCCGCCGTCGCCGAACTCCGCCGCCGCGACCAGTGGGCCCAAGTTCTTCCCGCCTACCTGGATCAAGAACCTTCCGCGCGCCGCGCGCTGCACCGGGTGCGCGCCCCGTACGCCGTCGTCGTTCCCTTCTTCGCGGGCGACGGACCGCACTCGAGGCGCGATCTCCCGCGCCTCATGGGCCTAATGCCCCGCGACGCCCTCCGCCCTCCTCCGAATCCGATCCGATGGCGCAAGCGCCTGCTTGTCTGGCGCGCGCGCGCGCTGGGAACCGGTCCATGGATGCCGCGGATCGTGCTCGACCAGGCGCGCAAGGCCC
>JABWAM010000116.1 GCA_013360985.1 Verrucomicrobiia bacterium
ATAGAAGGGATACCCGCTGGGATCGGGTGCGGGGCGCACCTTCCAACGCTTGTAGCTCCACATCCAGAACTCGGGACGCGCGCGCACGACCCGCTCACATTCGGCCAGCCAGGCGCGCGTAATGCGATCCCCTTCGCGCGTGGGGTCCGCCTCGCGATCGTAGCCGATCTCCGGTCCAATGACCGCGTGGTAACGCCCGTCGCGCCCGGGCCATGCGGTCGTGCATACCACCGACGCGCCGGTCCGCATCGCCAGAAAGCCGACCGCCCGCGTGGTGAGCGCGGGAACGCCGAAAAACTCGAAGAATCCGCCTCCCTCCTCCACCGAAGAACTGAGGTCCACGAGCAATCCGACGATTCCCCCGCGCCGCAACTCGCGATAGAGCGCCGACGCGGTGCGCGCGCCATGCGCGCGGTGGACAAGACGATGTCCGCAACGTTCGCGATGCCGGCGAAAGCGCTCCTCGACGCGGGGATTCTTGATCGGTTGAGAGACGCCGAGCAAGGGGAAGCCCGCCATTCCCCATGCCAAACTCAACCATTCCCAGTTTCCGAAATGAAACGTCAAGGCGATCACCCCTCTCCCCCGCCCGACCAGATCGCGAAGCCGATCCAATGAGCCTGCCTCGAAATCGAAACGGCGCGCAAGCCCGTCGCGCAGCAATCGCTCCGACGCCAGAGATTCCAACGCCGTCCGCGCAAACGATTGAAAGGATCCCCGCACGATCCGTCGACGCGCGGAGTGGTCGAGCGATGCGCCGAACGCCAGGTTGAGGTTGGCGTCCGCGATTCGGCGTTCCTTCTGCGCAAGGAAGCAGCCAAGCCACCCCGCGATCCGCGAAAGCCCAACGAGGATCGGATACGGGATGCGGGGGCAGACTGCGAAACCGAACTCGCACAAGGCCGCTTCCGCGCACTGGCGCGCGCGTTTCCACCACGAAAACGAAGATTTTCCGCCCAAGGCGGGACTCAAGGCGCGGACGCGGGAGACGACGGCGGCGCGTCTTGGCGCACCGTGGAGATGATCGCCGCATCCACATCGGAGAGGGTCGAGAGGTCCACCGCTTGGGCCGGCACCGCGGCCGGACGGGAATCCACCGCGACCGCGACGACGGACGCGGCCGGAACCGCCGTCAGGCGCGGTTTCGTTGCGGACGAGGAGACAGCTGACGCGGATTTCGGCGGACGAGCCGCTGCATGAACAACATCGTCGTACAGAAAGAAACTGGCGCCGACCGCCCCGAGAAAAATTCCCAGGAACATCCCGAAACCGAACAGCAGCCACGATTTCATTCTGTTGGAAAGCTAGCCGTTTCCATCGGTTTGTCGAGCAAAAGCAACGGCCCATCGTCTCTCGATGGCTTTCGGAGTTGGCCCTGGGCGTCTCTCCCTTTGAAGCTCCCTCAATTTGATGGGCCGTCCGAGAAAGGGCAGTCCAAATCCACGGATCAGCTCCATTTTCAAAGAGCAACCCTCCTCATCATCCATCGAGGATCGGAGGGGTGGATCGTGTCGAGATTCCCGACTCTCCCCACGAAGGGTGCGACGGCTCGACCGGCGGCCTCGCCCTCCCTTTCCGTATTCCGTGCTCGAGGAAAATCCGCTCGGTCGCGAAGCGAGGGAGGGCGCCGCCAGCGGCGGCGCCGCGGCCGCGGCCTGAGTCAAAAATGTCGCGAGGGCGTCGCATGTTCCCCGACCAAGGATGGACTCCCTCCGCGCCTGACGCGGGAATTTGGGGACAACGATCTCCATGGACATCCAATCGAACAAGCCGTTCACGAAATGCGACGAAGCCTTCCATCGAATCGCCGGCCCCTACCCGCATCTTTCACAACTTTCCAGTTGTGAGGATGCGCCTCGTCATCCCGCCTCTTTCTGGATACGGCAGGAGGCGAGGCCGAGCCTCTCTGCCTTTTCGAATGAAGAATCGGCGCGGTTGGAGTTTGCGCCGCGCCTTCGATCCTGCGACACTCGCGCCGTGGAAGCCCCCCCGCAACTCGGCCGCCGCGTCGAACTGATCGGCGGTTTGGCCGCGCTCGGTCTGCTCCTCGTCGGTTGCCTCTTGGTCATCCGCCCTTTCCTCTCGGCGCTGCTCTGGGCGGGCATTCTCTGCTACGCGACCTGGCCCGTGTATCGCCGAGCGCTCCGCCTGTGTCGGCAGCGAAGATCGCTCGCCGCGACGCTGACGACCACCCTTCTCGCGCTCGTGCTGGTGCTCCCCTTTTTCCTCGTGGGGGTGAGCCTCGCCGACGAGGCGGCGCGCGGGTTTTCCGCCTTGCGCGCCCTGCTCAACCAAGGGCTGCCCGACCCGCCGGCGCGGATCGCCTCCCTGCCGCTGATCGGCCCCGACCTCTATCGCGGCTGGCAAGAGATGGCGCACGACGGAGAACTCCTCGCCGTCTCGCTGCGCGGCCTGCTCGCCCGCTCGAAAGGTTGGCTGCTCGGCCAGGGAGGCCATCTTGCCCGCGGCATCTTCGACCTGGTCCTCAGCCTCTTCATCGCGTGGTTTTTCTATCGCCACGGCGAACTGGTCGTGCGGCGCGCCGAAGAAGCAGGCCGACGCCTCATCGGCGAACGCACCCAGCGTCTCCTCGAAGTCACGGGCCAGACGGTCATCGGCGTCGTTTACGGAGTGCTCGGCGCCGCCCTCGCGCAAGGCATCCTTGCGGGCCTCGGTTTTTGGGCGGTGGGCATTCCCGCTCCGTTGCTGCTCGGACTGCTGACCTTTTTTGCCGCGGTGATCCCCGGCGGCCCGCCCCTGATTTGGATTCCAGCGGCCATCTGGGTCTTTGCCCAGGGGCGCACGGGCGCCGGCGTCTTCCTCGCGCTCTGGGGGTTGCTTGCGATCAGCGGATTCGACAACATCTTGCGCCCCTGGATCATCAGCCGCGGAAGCAGCCTCCCCTTCGTGCTTGTTCTCCTCGGGATGATGGGCGGCATCTTAACGTTCGGCTTCATCGGGCTTTTCCTCGGCCCTGTCTTGTTGGCCATCGCGCACGCCCTCTTCGGCGAGTGGATCAAGAAAGATCCGCTTCCCTCGAAATCCGCACCACCTTAATCTTGGCGCGACGCTTCGGCGCGCGGGGACGGCGTCGTTCCCCCTTCTCCCCGGGCGTCCGGCGGCTTCTCGCCGAGATACGCCTCAATCACGGAGGGATCGCGCTGAATTTCCGCGGGGGTTCCTTCGGCGATCTTCTGTCCGTGGTCGAGCACGACGATCCGCGGGCAGTTCGCCATCACCATCTTCATGTCGTGCTCGATGATGAGGATCGTCAACTCGAGATCTCCGCGGAGCCGCACGAGCAATTCGGCGAGATCCAATTTTTCGGCGGCATTCATCCCCGCAGCGGGCTCATCGAGAAGGAGGAGGCGCGGGCGCGTCGCCAACGCGCGCGCGATCTCCAACCTCCGCTGCCGGCCATACGGCAGATCGCTCGAATACGCTTCCGCAACGTCCGCCAATCCGACCCATTCGAGCAGTTCGCGCGCCTGATCCAAGACCTCGCGTAACCGCGTCTGAGAGCTTTCGGTGCGAAAAAGGATGCCCGACACGTCGCGCTGCGCGCGGCGGTTGAAGGCGACGACCACGTTGTCGAGCACGCTCAGGTTGCGAAAGAGACGCAGATTTTGGAACGTGCGCGCGATGCCGAGGCGGTTCGCACGCCAGGGCAGGCATCCGTGAATGGGCCGCCCTTCGAACCGGATCGCCCCGCGCGAAAGCGGATAGACTCCCGTGATCGCGTTGAAGACAGTCGTCTTGCCCGCGCCGTTCGGACCGATCACGGCGACGATCTCTCCCTCCTCCATGCGAAAATTGAGGGCGTCCACGGCGCGCAATCCGCCGAACTCCACCGTGGCGTTCTCCAATTCGAGAAAGGGAATCATTGCGGGGAGCGTTTCCACGCGCGAAAAATCTCGCGTGATCCCATCAGCCCGCGCGGGCGCGTCAGCATGATCAGCACGAGCAGCAGGGAGTACACGACCATCCGGTAATCGGCGAACTCGCGAAGCGCCTCAGGGAGAACCGTCAGCACGACCGCCGCAATGACGGCGCCGCTGATGCTCCCAAGCCCGCCGAGGACGACCATGACGACGACCTCGATGCTCTTGAGGGTATCGAACTGAGAGGGGTTGATGTAGCCCGTGGCGGAATGCGCGAGGAGCCCGCCGGCGACTCCCGCGAAGAAACTGCCGAGAACGAAGGCGATCACCTTGTAGCGCGTGGGATCCACTCCCGTCGCCGAGGCCGCGAACTCGTCTTCGCGGATCGCGTAAAACGCGCGTCCCTTCACCGAGTGCGCCAGCCGCCAAATCACGGCGACGCACGCGCTCGCCCACGCCCACACCCAGAAAAAATTCGAGACCGGCGGGATCCCCGACATCCCGCGCGGTCCGCCGACCGCTTCCGTATTCAGGATGAGCGTGCGGATGATCTCTCCGAAGCCGAGTGTGGCGATCGCGAGATAGTCGCCTTTCAACCGCAGCGTGGGCATGCCTACCGCGAGACCCGCAAACGCCGCGCACGCGCCCCCGATCACCACGGCGACACCGATTGCGATCATCATCGCGAACCCCTCCATCACGGGAGGAAGCGCAGCGCGCGCCAAACCCGGCATGACGAGCATCGTGCTGATCGAGGCGGCGATGTACGCGCCGATGCCCATAAAGCCGGCATGCCCCAACGAGAACTGTCCGGTGATCCCGTTGATCAGATTCAGACTGACCGCGAGCATGACTGCGATCCCGACATCCACGAGAATTTTGTAAAAATAGGGGTCGAGCCTCCGTCGAAAAAGGAACTCGAGAAGACCGGCGACCGCGAGGAACCCGAGCAAACCGAGGTTGTTCCGCAAGGTGCGCATCCGTGGCGATCAACCTGCCGAACCCTCCGGGAAAAGGCAACCTTCGCCCGCCCCTCCTCTCCGCGCGGCGATCCGTCGGGTCGCCTCGGCGCGTCGCGCTCGACCGGTTTCGCGGCGGCGCGCCGCAGGCTGACATTCACCCGCGCCTCCGCTACCGTGGAGCGGGAGCGCTTTCATGATTTCAATGCTGAGCAGGAAACGCAGGCCGCGCGGCGCCGCCGTTCCCCGGCGGCGAGTGCTCTTTCTGTGCACGGGCAACTCCTGCCGCAGCCAGATCGCGGAAGGATTGATCAACCGCCTCGATCTCAACGGCGGCCGCTTCGAAGGTTTTAGCGCGGGAACGCAACCGGCCGGTTCGGTGCATCCGCTGGCGATCCGCGCGGCCGGCGAACTCCACGCCGACCTCACGCATCATCGTCCCAAATCGTGGGAAACGCTTCGCGGGGAACCCTTCGATTTCGTGATCACCCTGTGCGATCGCGCGGCGATCGAGGCAAACCCGCTCTGGCTCGGCGCGCCGGTGATCGGGCACTGGCCGTTCGAGGACCCGATCAAGTTCCGAGGAACCGAGGAGGAAAAACTCGCCGTGTTCCGCAAGCTCGCGGGCGAGATCCTGCGTTGCATCGAGCGGTTCATCGCCTTGCCGGTCGAGATGCTCGATCGCCAAACCCTCGCCCAGCAGATCGAGCGGATCGGACCAACTTCGCGAGGGGCGTGATTCTTCGGCGGCCAGTTACGCGGCCGGCGGCCACGAGAACCGGCGCTCGCGCAAAAACTTCACCGTTTCCGCCACGGCCTGGGCGGCCTTGCGCTCCACGGCCTCGCGCGTATTGAAGGCGTTGTGCGGCGTCAGGATCACGTCGGAACGTTCCGCGAGCGGGAACTTTCCCGTTTTCGCGCACAACGCCGCCGCGAGCCGCGGTTCGTCTTCATAGACATCGAGGCCGACGCCGCCGAGGATCCCGTCGTCGAGCAGGCGCGCGAGATCCTCCGTCGGCGCGAGATCTCCGCGGGCGACGTTGATAAAGATCGCTCCGCGTCGCGCGCCCGCGAAACGGGCGCGGTGGAACCACCCGCTGTTTTCGGGGGTCAGATTCATCGCGCAAACAATCACGTCGGCCCACGGGATCCCCTCCTCCGGCGCGACGTATTCCACGTCCGCGTGGCGCCGGACGAGGTCCACGCCTCGCGTTTGCATCTCCAACGCGCGGCCGAGGCGGAGGATCTCGCGCCCAATGCGTCCCACGCCCACGACGAGCAAATGCCGGCCCGCGCATTCAGCGCCCGTCAAACCGTCGCGCTGAAAGCGCGCGAATTGCCGCATCTGCCTCGGCAGACGTCGGAGCAGCGCCATCCAAAGCAGCGCCGCGTGCTCGGCGACGGCGCGGGTGCAGTACTCGGGGAGACGACCGGAGGCGATCGGCAATCCGATCAGATGATCCCATCCCGTCGTGCGGGCAAGAACGCCGTCGAGTTGGGGAAACCATGCAGCGGGAATTTTCGATTGGGTGCGGATGCTGATCAGGCGGGAGGGAGGCGCGAAATGGCCGCTTTCCTGGAGCGTTTCCTGGGCGAATCCGACGCGGAGTTCGGGCGGAAGATGCCTCCGCAGACCCACGGCTTCCTCCTCGAACGCTTCGTAATAGAACGCGTCCAGCACGCTCACTTCTCGCCTCCTCCACCCGTCGGCCAATCTCCCACTCCTTCGGCTTGCGTCAGATGAGCCGTGACGGCGCCGACCGGAAGCTTCGAAATTACCTTGAGCGGGATCTTGCGGTCGTCGTCGCTGAGCCATCCCTGCATCTTGCCGCGTTTGACGAAACCACGAAGATAGGCGGGATCGGGCTCGACGCCGAACGCGGCGATCGGAGGGAACTCGTCGAGGGTTACGATGCCGGCGCCGATCTTGCGCACCTCGATCGTTTGACTCCCCCGGTCGCTCCCGAGATGCGCTCGATAACGATCGGCGGCGCGCCAGTCCTTGCGGCGCATGAGATAGATGAGCGACAGCTTGTCCACAACGCCTTGCGACGAAATTTCGAACCATTTCGTCTCTCCCGTGAGAAGGGACTGCATCCAGCCGCGCCCAAGATCGTGATAAAACCACATCTGCTCCCACACGCGATGGGGCCCTTCGCGGCGAATCTGCTCGGCCGAGACTCCGCGCGACCGCGCGGGATCGAAGCGGCTGCGCAAGACATCCTCGACGGGATAGATCGCGGCGATCAGCCCGTTGGAACGCACGGTGACCGTGAACTCTTCGATCCCCGTCTTCTCGCGGCGGATCTCGAAGATCCCTTTCCCCACCATGAGCATTCCCCAATAGAAGTGATAGGTGAGGCGTTCGCCGTCGGCATAGGGACGATCGCTGGGAGACGAGGCCGCGGAGGCGTCCGCGGCGAGGCTCGCGAAGATCAGCAGCGCGGCGAACGATCTCCTCACGAAAGGCGGTCCTTGGCTTCGTCGAGGATGCGGCGCTCCTCGCGGGTCAAGCTCTGGATGCCCCGCTCGGCGATCTTGTCGAGGATCGGATCCACCTGGCGGGCAATGTAGTCGCTCTTCCGCAGCCCGGGTTGCGGCGGCCCGGCCTCGACGTCCGGGCTTCGCGAGGCGTCGCGGCGCGACGGCCATGGAACCGCCGCCGACTTCGGCGCGGCGAGGCGGCGCA
>JABWAM010000117.1 GCA_013360985.1 Verrucomicrobiia bacterium
GGGCGTCGTCTTGGGGGGTGTCGCGGTCGGCGCGGCGGCCTTGGGGGTCGGCGGGATCGGCGCGACTGCTGTTTTGGGGGGCGACGGCTTCGGTTTGGAAGAGGCGCGCGACGGAGCGTTGGTCGACGAGGAGGGCGTGAGGTCTGCGCTCGGCGGACTCAAGGCGGGCGGCGCGGGGCGCGGCCGCGCCTTCTTCCATACGAGAATGACGGCGAGCGCGATGAGGAGGCCCACGATGCCCGCGAAAACTCCGCGAATCCCCGTGGAAAGGATGCGGGAGAAGATCTCGTCCGTTCCCTGACGCTTCTTCTCCGCGGGCGCGCGCAAGCCGCGGCGTGGGGTCCGCGCCGACGAATGCCCAAGCATCATGGCGAGATTCTCGGCGACCTCATCCATGCCCTGGATGCGGTCGGCGGGATCTTTGGCCGTCATGGCCGCGACGAGGCGCGCCGTGTCCGCGGAGATTTCGGGACGAAGAGAGCGCAGGGAAGGGAGCGGCAAGGAGAGATGGCACGCCATGATCTCGGCGGCGGTGCCTTCCCCGAATGCCGGACGTCCCGCGAGCAGGTGGAACAGCGTCATTCCGAGGGAGTAGACGTCCGCGCGCGCGTCAATATCTTTGGCGCCGCGAATTTGCTCGGGGGCGATGTAAAAGGGGGTGCCCATCGTGGAGCCGGTGGCCGTGAGCGCGATCTCGTATTCGTTGGGCTTCCACTTCGCCAGGCCGAGGTCGCCGATTTTCACCAAGCCCGATCGCGTGGCCATGATGTTCTCGGGTTTTACGTCGCGGTGGACGATCCCCATGGAATGCGCGAAGGCGAGGCCGACAGACGCCTGTTGAATGACATGGAGCGCCTCGCGTTCGGCGAAAGCCCCATGCTCGCGGAGGGTCTGGCTGAGATTCCGTCCGTCCACGAACTCCATCACGATAAAGTAGATGTTCTCGGCGACGCCCGCGTCGAAGACCTGGATGATATTCGGGTGGTTGAGTTGGGCGGCGGCGCGCGCCTCGCGCAAGAAGCGGTCCACGTATTCGCGGTCGGCGCAGAGTTCGGCGGGAAGGATTTTGATCGCGACGGCGCGATCAAGCGAGATCTGGCGCGCGCCGTAAACGACGCCCATGCCGCCCTGTCCGATGCGGTTCTCGATGAGGTAGTCGCCGAGGGTGTGGCCGATCAGGGGATCGTTCATGAAGGAGGAGACTCCGCAGGCTCCGTTTTCCCGCCGAGAGAGTCAATCCCGAAGCCGACGGGCGCGCCGCAGTCCATCAAGGAAACAGAGGAGGCTTTCATCCGCGGCGGATGCGTCCCCAGTCGCCTTACACGGGGAGCGGAGGCGGAGATTTCACCTTGGAAGCAGGAGAGATCCCGTCTAGATTTCGGGGCATGACGCTGACCGAGAAACTGCTTGCGCGCGCCGGCGGCAAGGCGCGCGTCGCGCCGGGAGAAAATGTCTGGGTGAAGGTGGACGTCTTGATGACCCACGATGTCTGCGGCCCCGGAACCATCGGCGTCTTCCATCGCGAGTTCGGGCGGGCGGCGAAGGTCTGGGATCCCTCGCGGATTGTGATCATTCCCGACCACTACATCTTTACGGCCGACGCGCTCTCCAACCGCAACGTGGACATTCTGCGCGAGTTTGTCCGGGAGCAGGGGATCCGCTGGTTCTACGACGTGATCGACGACGCGAACGGGGCGTGGAAGTTCGACGCCGCGAAGGGGCCGCTCAAGCGGCAGTACGGCGCTTCCTTCGCAGGGGTATGCCACACTGCGCTGGCGGCCCGAGGGCACACCCGCCCCGGCGAGGTGCTTCTCGGCACCGATTCGCACACCTGCATGGCGGGGGCGTTCAATCTCTTCGCCACGGGGATCGGGAACACCGACGCGGGTTTCGTGATGGGCACGGGCAAACTGCTGCTCAAGACGCCGGAGACGATGCGCTTCCGCCTCGAAGGGACGCTGCCGTTCGGGGTGATGGCCAAGGACGTGATCCTCCATGTGATCGGCGAGATCGGTTTCGATGGAGCGACCTATCGGGCGATGCAGTTCGACGGCGCCGGCGCCCGCTCGCTTTCGATGGACGACCGCATGACGATCGCGAACATGGCGATCGAGGCGGGCGGCAAGAACGGCATCTTCGAGTACGACGAGAAAACGAAGGCATACGTGGAGGAACGCACGCGCGCTGGCGGGACGCGCGCGGAGTTCGAGCCGGTCGAACCCGACCGCGATCAGGAATTCGTCCATGATCAGACCATCGATTTGTCGAAGATCGAGCCGACCGTGGCGAAGCATCCCGATCCGGGGCAACGCGCCCTCGCGCGCGATTGCGGCGACATCGTTCTCGACCGCGCCTACATCGGCTCCTGCACCGGCGGCAAGACGAGCGACTTTCTCGCCTTCGCTCGCGTGGTGAAAGGGA
Organism: Verrucomicrobiia bacterium; assembly: GCA_013360985.1. GTDB lineage: Bacteria > Verrucomicrobiota > Verrucomicrobiia > JABWAM01 > JABWAM01 > JABWAM01. The sequence continues at coordinate 2,422 of JABWAM010000117.1, forward strand.
AACGGGTGAAGATTGGCACGTTCGGCGTGCCGGCGACGCCCGAGGTGGTCCGCGAACTGCAAACGCTCCAAATGGACGGGCGCAGCGTGTGGCGGGTGCTCGAGGAGGCGGGAGTTCAGATGACCGAGAACGCCTCGTGCGCGGCCTGTCTGGGCGGTCCGTCGGACACCTTTGGGCGTCTGAACCGTCCGATGAACTGCATCACCGCCACGAACCGCAATTTCCCGGGGCGCATGGGCCACAAAGAATCGCGGGTCTACCTCGCTTCGCCCTACACGGTGGCGGCCTCGGCGCTCACCGGACGGATCACCGATCCGCGGGAGTATGTGCCGACTTCATGAAGGATTATCTCGACGGAATCCTGCGCTACGCGGTGAACCTTGGGGCGTCGGATATCCACCTCAAGGCCAACAAGCCTCCGCTCCTGCGCGTCGCTTCGCAGCTTGTGCCGATCGAGGCGGATCCGCCTACGGACATGGACATGGTCCAGATCGCCTCGTTGATCATCCCCGAGTTTCTGCGGCCGCGTTTCGAGAAAGAGCACGAGGTGGACTTTTCCTACTTCACGCCGTCCATCGGGCGTTTTCGCACGAACGTGTATCGTCAGCGCGGGCAGGTGAATCTCGCGATGCGCTACGTGAAGGGCAAGGTGCCGGATTTCGCGACCTTGAACCTGCCTCCGATCATCCATCGGCTCGCAATGAGCGAACGGGGGATCATCCTCGTGGCGGGCGCGACGGGAAGCGGGAAATCCACCACGCTCGCCTGCATGATCGAATACGTGAACACCCACGACCGCTGCCACATCGTCACTCTGGAGGATCCCATCGAGTACGTATTTGAGGATCGCCAAAGCATGATTGACCAGCGCGAGATCGGGCTCGACACCCTCTCGTTTCATCACGCGTTGAAGAACGTTCTGCGCCAGGATCCGGATATCATCATGGTGGGCGAGATGCGCGACGCGGAAAGTTTCCGCGCGGCGCTGACCGCCGCGGAGACCGGCCATCTGGTGTTGAGCACCGTCCACTCGAACAATGCCGCTCAAACGATCACGCGCATCCTCGATTTCTTTTCCCAAGAGGAACGCGTTGCCGTCCTGCGCGCCCTTTCGACGAGCCTCAAAGCGGTGATCTGCCAGCGGATGATCGTCGGGCGGGAAGGCGGGGCCGTCCCCGCGGTGGAAATCCTGCTCAATACGCCTATTGTGCGGAAGCTGCTCGAAGAGGAGAAGCTCGAGAAGCTCCCCGCAGCGATCGAGAGCGGCGGAGAGGACGGCATGCAGTCGTTCAATCAATCCATCTACAAGCTCATCAAGGCGGGGTTGATCAGCGAAGAGGAGGGCATTTCCAAGTCTTCGAATCCCGATCAGTTGAAAATGAATCTCAAAGGGATTTTCCTTGATGAATCGCGGCGCATCATCGGCTGAAGGGGGGCGCAGGCGCGGAGGGGAGAGCGCGCGGACGGCGCGCGAGAAGTTCGTTCCTCTCATGCTCGGAGTCGGAGGGTTGGTTGGGCTTCTTGTCCTTCTGCAGCTTGCCGCCATCATCTGGGTGTTTGGGTCGCGCCTCGCCTTCGGCCGGCATTTTGACCCCGTGATTTTTTCCGAGTTCGAGACGGTGCGTTCAACGGAGTCGGTGGACGACACGATCGGGCTTCGCCGCGCCGAAGAGGCGCGGCGCGAGGCGCGCCAACCCATTTTCGACGACGTGACGCGCGCCATGGAACGCGCGGAGCGCGAGCGCGCGCAAGCGCGCTCGCGTGAGGAGAAGGCCAGCGTCCTTCAAAGCGAAGCGGAGAAGGAGGCGGAGATCCTCGCGCAACGGGGCGAGGCGTTGCTGGGATCGGGGCTTCGCCGGTCGGCGATCGAGGCGTTCGAATCGGCGGTGCGCCGCGCGCCTGGGCTTCTCTCTGCGGTGCGCCGCCTGAGTTCGCTTTATGAAGAGCAAGGGCAGTTCTCCTTGGCCTACTTCCTGTGGGAAAAGGCGGGAGCGGGCGCGGGAAGCCCGGGGTCGGCGGCGGCCGAGATTCAATCCCACCTCAAGCGACTCGCCGAGTTGGATGAAACGACCCGAAAAGCCGGAGAAAAACCCCTGATCACCTCTCCCCGCCTGCGCCCTCCTGATGTCGGAAGCGAGGCGGCGCCTCCGGCGCGTCTCCGGATCGCGAGGATCGTTCGAACCGATCTTCCTCTCGAAGGGCTCTACGACCTGCGCTTTCGCCTGGAGTTTTCGCTCGATTCGGAAGGGTTTCTCGGGCCGATCGAGATCTCGGGCGTGCTGCTCGAAGTCGCTTTCTACGATCAGACCCGCGGTTCGGACGGAAGATGGCGCCCGGTGCGTGTCGAAGCGCCGGGACTCCCTTTCAAGCTGCAGCCTCGCCGAGAGTGGATCGCGGGAGAACGGCAGACGCTTTCCTTGAATTACTCCGTGCCGCACGGCTACTTTCGAAGCAAGGCGATGCGAACGAGATCTCCCTACGCATACGGCGGCGTCATGGTGACGCTCTCTTTTCGCGGCGTCGCGCAGGATCGCCTCGCGGAGCCCCCGTCGCTTTTCGGAGAGGCGACAAAAAAATGAGGAAAGAATCGGAGCGCGCGGCATGAGGGTGATCCTTCTCGATCCGCAGGCGGATGACGCCGCGGATTTCGCCAAAGCATTTGCGGAGGCTGGGTTCGACGCCGTCGCCGCCGCATCTCTCGAGGACGCTTTCGCGGCGATGGAATCGAAGCCCTGCGACGCCGTCCTCTTCCGTTTCGCGCGCGAGGGAGATTGGCCGGCGCGCGTGTGCGAGGCGGTTGCCGCGAACTTTCCCCAGGTTCGCCTCGTCGGCTACGCCGAGGCGCCGACTTCGAACGACGCCATGTCCGTTCGAGGGTTGACCTCCGCTCCGGACCTGCTTCCCGCGCCGCCGACTCCCGAGGCGCTCACGGCTCTTTTCTCGCGCGCGGCCGAAGGCGGCGGCGCGCCGACTGGGGTCGCCGCCGCCTTTCGGCTGCCCGATCTGATCCAGATGACCTGCATCAGCCAGAAGACCGCGCGCTTGCGCGTGACATCGGGCAGCCATGAAGGCTCGGTCTACATCCACGCGGGCGTGGTCGCGCACGCGGAGATCCCCGGGCTGGAGGGCGAAGAAGCGGTTTACGAGATGCTCGGATGGGACGACGCCGAGGTGACGATGGACGAAGGCGTCGGGGCGCCGAAGCTTTCGGTTACCGCGGGTTGGGAACATTTGCTGATGGAGGGCGCTCGGCGGCGCGACGAGCGCGGAGATGCCGCGCCGCGCGATCTGCGGAATGAAGCTCTCGGCGAACAGCTTATCGGGGTGATGGTCGGGCCGTTTCGCGTGCGCAAACGCCTCGCGTCCGATTATTGGGGAACGCTTTACGAAGCCACTCAGGTCGCGGTGAACCGCACCGTCGCCTTAAAAATTCTTCAGCCCGCGTTTTACGAGGATCCGCAACAGATCCAGCAGTTCGTTGCGTTCGCTGCAGCGATGGCGCGCGCGCAGAATCCGTACATCACGGCCGTCTACGAAGCGGGCGAAGGCAACGGGCTCTATTTCTACGCGCGCGAGCACCTCGACGGCGCCAGCCTCCGCACGCGGCTCCAGCAAGGGCAGGTGCTGACGGAAGACCTGGCCCTTCGCGTGCTGCTCAATGTGAGCGAAGCGCTGAACTACGAAAAAAAGAACGGCATTCTCCACACGCCGCTCACGATGGAGCAAATTCTCATCCCCGACATCGGGGTGCCGAAGCTTCTCAACAACGTGACGATGGAGGGAGGCGAGGTTTCCGCGGGAGAACACGAGGAGATGAAACGCCTCGCGGCGATCCTTCGGGAAGGGATGGAGGGCGCGGCGGGTTGCAGCGAGGAGTTTCAGTCGCTTCTCGCGCGGATGGAGAGCGCCGGAGAGGGCGGTTTCTCCGCGTGGGACGCCTTGTTGCACGAAGGGCATCAGATCGATCTCCGCCGCCGCGCGATGCGCGTGGTGCGTCCTCTCGCGGCCAGCCGCGTCGTCGTGCCCGAGGAGAAGAAGGTGTTGCGCCCGTGGATGCTGTGGGCGGCGGGCGGTTTGGCGGCAGCCGCGATCGCCTCCGCGTTGTTCTGGCACTACGCGCTGCGCTTCCGGAACGAAGGCGCCGGAGACGTCGGGGCGACCATCACGGTCAAAGAGGGAGATTTCGTCTACCAGGATGGATCGAGGCTTGCGCTTCCCGCGTTTGAAATCGACAAGTACGAAGTCACCCTCGGGCAGTACGCGAAATTCCTCGAGGCCTGCGTGAAGAATCGCGCGGCGATTCAGGAGCACCCGAGCGCCAGTAAGAACAAGGACCATTTCCCCCCCGAATGGAATCTCGTGTGGACCGAAGGCGTCGAGAAGGGAAGGCTCTACCGCGGCGCGCGCGTCTACAAGAACACGCCGGTGTTCGACGTGGATTACTACGACGCGTGGGCCTACGCGAAATGGACCGGCAAGAGACTGCCCACGGAGCAGGAGTGGGAGAAGGCCGCGCGAGGGCCCAACGGGAACCTCTTCCCTTGGGGGAACACCTTCAACGCCGCCTCGGCGAATACCGGCGCCGACCTGGAAAACGGCCCGGGCGATCCGGCCTTTGGGCGGATTGACGGCTTCGGGCTCTGGGCGCCCGTGGGCGCGGCGCGCGGAGATCGGAGTTATTACGGCGTTGTGGATATGGCGGGCAACGTGAGCGAATGGACCGATTCCTTCGACTTCAACCCGGACTTTCCCACGTCGAAGGTGCCGGTCGTGCGCGGCGGTTCGTGGGCGTCGCGCGATGTGCGCCTGACCTTGCGCGATCTGCGGAACTCCCCGCGCAATCGCAGCCGTCAAATTGGTTTCCGCTGCGTCAGCGCCGAGGCGGAAAAGAAATAAGACGCTTCGGCGGGGGATTACCCCGCGGAAGGCGGAAGGGGCGGGGGAGGAGGAGGAGCGGACGGAGGCGGAGGAGGCGGAGGGCCCGCGCCTTCCGCGCCGCACGGCGCGTCGCCGGTCCGTTCCGTCGCCGCGGCGGAGGGTTTCGCGCGGCTTTCGCCTTGTGGACGAAAATCGCGCCGCCC
>JABWAM010000118.1 GCA_013360985.1 Verrucomicrobiia bacterium
TCCACAAGAGGGATGCGACGGCTCGGCCGGCGGCCTCGCCCTCCCTTTCCACCGTTCATGCTTGGGAAAAATCCGCTCGGTCGCGAAGCGAGGGAGGGCGAGGCCGCCGGCCGAGCCACGGAAGCTGCTTAAGTCCAGAATGTTGCGAGGGCGTCGCATGTTCCTCGGCCGAGGATGGACTCCCCCCATGCCTTACGCGGGGATTTGGGATTCATCCACGCGTGTGGACGACTCCGCGATCCGAAGCGTGCGGACGGGGAGTTGGCCTTCCGAAACGCACGGTCCTCGCGCGAAAAAGGAGACGCCGACGACCGGTCTGATCCGACGGAGCGTCGATCTGAACCGCGATCCTCGCGACATCAGAATTTCCCAGCAAGCGCCCAAGGCGACGCTCCCAAGCGGAGGGCTCTCCGTCCACGGCGGCGCCGGTTTCCCTCCAGACGAGAACCGCTTCTCCTTCGCGGAGGGCGACGCCCGCTTCGCGCAAGGCGCGCGGAGCGCACGGAAGGGCGCGCGCGCTCTTGGCGAAGAGACGAATCCAGGGGCGGTCGTAAAGCCGTCGCGCCATGATCGGACGCAGGGGGTGGTCGGTCGCCGCCAGGATGAGGAGGCCGTCCGCGAACGTCGAACGCTCGGCCACAAGAAGCGCGCCTTTCGCGGCGGAGAGGTGTTCCCCTCCCTCGACGCGGAGGCGGACGAGCGAATGCGTGTAGCCCCAGAGAAGCATGCGGAGGAACGCGTCGGGCAGGAGAACGCTCAGGAGGAGGAGGACAGCGAGCGTCATCCCCGCGCCGGCGAGGAAGACCTGGCTCGTGGTGAGATCGGCGGCGCGCAACAGCCAGAAAACGCCTGACGCGAGCGCGATGCCGACAAAAGAAAGGAGGTTTGCCGCAGCGAGGACGGCGCCCCGCTCCTTCCGGTCGGGGCGATGCTGCATGATCGCGCAGATGGGCACGATGAAAAAGCCGCCAAAGAAGCCGAGGAGGGTCAGGAGGAGGAGCGCCGCGCGGTAGCCGAGGATGGGAACGCCGAGCGCCCCGCTGAAGATGGTCATCCCGATCGCGCCGAGCGGGACAAGGCCATATTCAATTTTTCCGCCGGAGAGACATCCCGCGGCGAAACTTCCAAGGCCGATGCCGACCGCGAGCGCGGCCTGGAGACAGCTCGTCCGAAACTCGTCGACGCGAAGGGTGTCGGCGCCGAAGAGGATCGCGTTTTGGAGGATCAGCGCGCCGAGATAGAAAAAGTAGGTGTTGCCCAGGACGGCCAGCCAAAGGATGCGGTCGCGCCGAATGCGGCCGATCTGAGAGAAAAGGTCGCCGAGGAAATTGGCGCGGAAGGCCTTGCCGGGGTTCGCCGCGGGCACGCGCGTGATCGCGAGGGCGGCGGCCAGGCCGATCCCCGCGAAGGCCAAGAGCAGGAGCGCCGCATGTTCATATCGCCCCTTGAACTGCTGGTAGAGGAGGCCGCCCGCGGCGCCGCCGAGGATGATTGCGAGAAACGTGCCGAGTTCGAGAATTCCGTTTCCCCAGGAAAGGCGATGCTCGGGCAGGAGTTCGGGCAGCAGTCCGTACTTCGACGGGCCGAAAAAGGCGCTGTGGACCCCCATCAGCGCGACGGCGGCGAACGCCATCGGGAGATGTTCGTGACGAAGCCCGAACCAGGCGAAGGCCATGATCCCGAGCTCGAAGATTTTGACGCCGAGGCTCACGGCGCGTTTGCTCAAGCGGTCCGCCAGCCAGCCGCCCGCCATGGAGAAAAAGATGAACGGAAGTGAGAAGAGGAGGCCGACCAGCGGCACGACGCGCTCGCGTTCGGCGTGCGTCGCGGCGAGCGCCAGGCCGAGGAAGGTGACGAGCGCCTTGAGGGCGTTGTCGGAAAACGCTCCCTGAAACTGCGTGACGATCAGGGCCCAAAATCCACGGGTCGAACCTTCGCGGGAAGTCATTCGGCGCGCGAGCGTAGCGGGGAACGGCCGTCGGCTAAAGGCCGAAGAATCTGGATTCGCGCCGCCGTTTCCGCGCTTGGCGCCACGCGTGGAGTCCGCGGAAAGACACGATTTGATCCTTCGCTCCGATTCGAGGTTTGAGCATGGCGAAACGCGCCGCTATCCTCCGGGCTCAATGAGGCGCATGGCATGAATCCGTTTGCGCGACGATTCCGCTCCGTCGAGATGGGCGCGGCCGCCGGCATTCGCGCGCGGGAGATCCCTCGATGAAATGGCGTCTCTTCGCGATGGATACGCACTTCGACCGCGCGTTCGGCGCGTACACGTTCGATGCGCGCTGTGAGATGCTCTGCGAACTCGGCTATGACGCCACCTATCTGAGTCTCCTCAACGAGCCCGCGTGGGCCGAACTCCCTCTCCTCGCCGAAGCCCGTCAGCGCCACGGGCTCGAGATCGCCGGCGTCTGGTTCTCGCTCGATCTCGCGGGCGGAGAGGATCACCCGGGCAACCTCCGGTCGATCCAGGCGATTGAGACGACGCCAGGGCCGCTGCGGTACGAAGTGGCCCTGCGATCGAGCGACGCCGCGCTCGCCCGCTCCGATCGCGCGGGCGACTCCGCCGCGACGCGCTGGATCGCGCGTCTGCTCCGCGCCGCGGAGCGCGCCGAAGGGTCGGTGGCGCTCTATCCGCACGTCAACTTCTGGATGGAACGCATCGAAGACGCGCTGCGCCTGGCGCGCGTCCTGGAGCATCCGCGTCTCGGCGTCGTTTTCTGCGGATTCCACTGGTATGCCGTGGACGGCAAAGACTTGCGGGCGCGTCTGCGCGACGCCGCTCCCTGGCTCCGTTCGGTGAACCTCTGCGGCACGCGGCGTCTGCCGGACGCCAAGGTCCCCGCCACGATCGAGCCGCTCGACGGCGGCACGCTCGATCACTTCGCCCTTCTCGGGATGCTCCGCGAAATCAACTATTCGGAGATGATCGGGTTTCAAGGCTACGGCATGGGCGGTGATCCCTACGCGAATCTGCGCCGATCCATCCAGGCATTCCGCGAGATGGAGGCGCGCCTCGATCGGCATCCCGCATGGACGCGTCGCCCTTGAGGATTGAAACGCTTTGGCGCTTCTGATAGCGCTGGCGCGCATGAACGTCCTCGTTGTCGGCGGCGGCGGCCGCGAGCATGCCCTCGTCGAAACGCTCGCCCAAAGTCCCCAGGCTCAAAAAGTCTTCTGGAGCCCGGGCAATCCCGCCGCGCCGTGCGGCCCGAAGATCGAGAAATGCGCTGTGGCCGCCGACGATCTCGGCGGGCTCGCGACGCTCGCCGAATCCCGCGCGGTGGATCTCACCGTCGTCGGCCCCGAGGCCCCGCTCGTTGCCGGTCTCGCCGACGTCTTTCGCGCGAAAGGCCTCCGGGTCTTTGGTCCCGGCCGCGACGGCGCCCGCCTCGAGGGGAGCAAGGTCTTCTCGAAACGGTTCTTCCTCAAGCACGGCATCCCCACAGGGCGCGCCGAAGGGTTTTCCGATTTTGACCAGGCCTTCGCCTTCGCGAAGCGGCATCCGAAGCCTCTCGTGGTGAAGGCCGACGGTCTCGCCGCCGGGAAGGGCGTGATCCTCTGCCGCGACCACGCCGAAGCGGGGCGTGCGCTCAATCAGATCCTGCGCGAAAAGGCCTTCGGCGACGCCGGACGCGAAGTCCTCATCGAGGAGAGGCTCACCGGGCCCGAGGTCAGCGTGATGGCGATCACCGACGGCAAGGACTTCCGCCTCCTCGCGAGCGCGCAGGACCACAAGCGCGTCTTCGACGGCGACGAAGGTCCGAACACGGGCGGGATGGGCGCCTATTCTCCCGCCGCGATTTTCACCGCCGCGCTCGAACAACGGGTGCGCGCGGAAATTTTCGAGCGAACGCTCGCCGGGCTGCAGGCCGAGCGGATTCCGTTTTGCGGCGTTCTCTATGCCGGGCTCATGCTCACGCCCGACGGTCCGAAGATCCTCGAGTACAACTGCCGCTTTGGCGACCCCGAGACGCAGGTCGTGCTTCCCCGGCTGAAGAGCGATCTCGCCGAGGTCCTCCTCGCCGCCTGCGAAGGACGACTCGCGGAAACCGCGCTCGAATGGACCGGCGAAGCCGCCGCGTGCGTCGTCCTCGCCGCGGGCGGATATCCCGGCGTGTTTCGCAAGGGCGACCCGATCTCGGGCCTCACCGCCGCCGCCGCGAAGCCCGGCGCGCGCGTCTTTCACGCCGGCACCGCGCTCCACGAAGGGCAGGTCGTGACGAACGGCGGACGCGTTCTCGGGATCACCGCGCTCGGGCCGACGCTTCGCGGGGCCGTGGACCGCGCGTACGCCGCCGCCGATGCGATCGCGTTCGACGGCAAACATTGCCGCCGCGACATCGCCGCCCGGGCGCTATGACTTCACGAGGGCGGACGCCGATTTGAAGAGCGGGTGCGTCGCGTCGCGAAGGATCTCGAAGATCAGCGACTCGCTCGTGGACACGATCGCGCCGGCGCGCGCCAGGCGATCGAGGGCGGCGTTGCGATCGGCGGCGCGGCGGGAACTGACCGCGTCCGCGGGGAGAAACACCTCGAATCCTTCGGCGAGCAGATCGAGCGCCGTCTGCTGCACGCAGACGTGCGCCTCGATCCCGCAGAGCACCCATTGGCGGCGCCCCGAATCGCGGAACGGTTGAAGCAGCGCGGGCGTTCCCGCCGAAGAAAACCGCGTCTTCGCCAGCGTCCACGCGGCGTCGCCGCCGAGCGCCTCGCGAATTTCCGTTACGGTGGCGCCCAACCCCTTCGGATATTGTTCGGTGACGCCGATCGGCGCGCGCAGCAGACGAAAGAAACGGATGAGGCGATCGACGCGCGCGAGGAGGTTCGCCCACTCGAAGATCACGGGGGCAAACCGCTCCTGCACGTCCACAACGAGCAGGCCCGCCGCCGATTCTTCGAGGCGAGGCGCGTTCACTTGCGGCCCGGGGTGGATGGTTGGCGGGTTTGCGGAACGCGGCGAACTCTTTTCCGCACGTCAAACCGCGCGTTCATTCTTTTCGTCGGTGCGGATGCGGACCGCCTCTTCGACGGGCAGGATGAACACCTTGCCGTCGCCGATCTTGCCCGTGCGCGCGGCCTGGATGATCGCGTCCACCGCTTTCTCGACCAGATCGCCGATGACCACGGTCTCCAGCTTGATCTTTGGGAGAAAGTCCACGGCGTACTCGCTGCCCCGGTAAATTTCGGTGTGCCCCTTCTGGCGCCCGAAGCCCTTGACCTCGGTGACGGTCATCCCTTCGACGCCGATCTCGGACAACGCCTGTTTGACCTCCTCGAGCTTGAAAGGCTTGATGATCGCCTCGATCTTCTTCATCCGCGCGGCGTCACGCGGCGCCGGCGAACCGCCCTTGGCTTTTCGGGGGGGAGGCATCGGCTTATTCGAAGTCGTAAACGAGGAGGCGTTCGACGAATGGACGGATGCACTCCTCCGAAAACTTCTGATGGACGGGATGCGCCGCGTACGCGCCGAGTTCCGCGCGTCCGTCGAAGGCCATCGCGAGCGCCACGGAATAGGACTTGTCCACCACGGGGCGATCCGATGGGATAGGCGTGCCGCAATGGAGATGCTTCACGCCGGGGATGCCCCGGAGTTCGGTGTCCGCGCGCGCGCGAAACCGCGCGACGGCCTCGGCGGGAACGTCCTTGCGAAACCAGATCATGACCACATGCATCAACATGACGAACGCAGCAGCATAGCCGCGGCCTCCCCCTGGGAAGCAAGAGAAAACCCGCGCATCAACGCCTTCCTCGCCGCCGCGGGGCTCGGCTCGCGTCGAGGCGTCGAACGCCTCATCGCCGAAGGGCGCGTGACGCTCAACGGCGCCGTCGTCCGCGACCTTGCGACGCGCGTCCATCCCGCCGCCGACCGCGTGGAGTGCGACGGACGCCCGGTCGTTCACGCGAAACGGCGTTACGCGCTCGTGAACAAACCCGCGGGATACGCCTGCACGCGAAACGATCCCCAGGCGCGGCGCACCGTGTACGATCTGCTTCCGGCCGATCTTCACACCCTCGCCCATGCGGGCCGCCTCGACGTCGAGTCCGAGGGGATGCTCCTCCTCAGCGACGACGGCGGCTGGCTCCACGCCGTCACCCACCCGCGCCACGGCACGCGCAAAGAGTATGAAGTCGTCGTCCGCGGCATCCCGAACCGCGAGACCCTCGCGCGCGCCCTGCGCGGCGTGGAATCCCGCGGCGAAACGCTTCGTCTTGAATCTGCAACGCTCCTCGCCACGGGCGCCGGTCGCGCGACGCTCGCCGTCCGGTTGCGCGAGGGAAAGAATCGGGAGATCCGGCGAGTGTTTGGCGCGTTGCGCCACGAGGTGCTCCGCCTCGTCCGCGTGGCGATCGGCGGATTGCCGCTCGGCGCGTTGAAGCCGGGCTCCTGGCGCTGGCTCGCGCCCGAAGAGATCGCCCGCTGCCTTCAGTCGCCCTCCATCACCTCTGCCGTCAAGACTCGGGAAAACCCCCGGCCGCCGCGCGCCGCCGCGACGCGCGCGGTCCGCCGTGGATGGAATCCCCGCGAGAGCCTCCCGGAAAAGCAGTTTCGCCCGAAACCCCGAACCTTCGCGCCCGCCGCGCGCCGGAGGGTCGACTTTCGAAAGAAGGGATGATCCACCGAGCCGCGCGCGCGACCCGCCGCAGATTGCGATGGAGGGTTCGGATGGGGGAGCGATGCGGTGGGAGCGATGCGTTTCGTTCACGAGGGCGGGGATCTTCTCGGACCTGTTGATCTCCGGGAAATCCTCGAACCGGATGTTCTCGTCGTCCTGCGCGGGAAAAATCTCGCGCCGCTGGTTCGAGCAGCGGAGGAGCTGATGAATCGCTTTGCGCATCGGCTCGTGAACGTCGGGACTCTTGAGCTCCGCCACCCCTCCAATCACCCACAGATTCTGGTGAGGAGACGGAATTGCTTGGGCTCGCTTTCGGCTGCGGATGGACTCAATCTCGAGCGTTCACGAAAGATGAGTCGTCTCGCTCCCTTTGTTTGTCTGAGGTGCCGTTTGTGCTTCAAACGGCCTTTTGAGGAGGGAGTCGACTTTCGTCCATGCGCAAAGTGCGGCGAGCGCGCCCTCAGGGCAGACGTTCGATTTCGCGTCCCCAAGAAGTCGGACGAGAAGCAGTGGAGAAAAGTTGAGTTTCTGTTCCGGCACGGCTTTTTCTTTCAGAAGGTGTATCGCATGGAACACCCGGGGGTTTATCGCCGCATCCGGTATCCGACGGATTTGGCGGAAGCGAAACAGTTCGTGGATGAGCACAAGGGCCAGGCGATCAGCCAACGAACCGCCTTGCCCAAGCGTCGTCGCGGCCTTCCGTAGGCAAGTTTCTCTTCGGCGTCGGGATGCATTCAACCGGCCGCGGGGAGGGGTCGTTTTCCCAAATCCACGGATAAGCTCCATTTTCAGAGAGATCCTTTCATCATCATCCATTGAGGATCGGAGGGGTGGGGCGTGTCGAGATTCCTGACTCCTCAC
>JABWAM010000119.1 GCA_013360985.1 Verrucomicrobiia bacterium
GCGCCCGCGCGGCCGTGAGCGCTTTGTCGAGGCAGCGCTTGGCCACCCCGGGGTTCGCGTCGAAATACGCCATGAGCCCCTCGTACACGATGGAGGACACCACGCCCTCGATCTCCGTGTTCACGAGCTTCACCTTCGTTTGCGACTCGAACCGCGGGTTGGGAAGCTTGACGCTCAGGACGCAGACGAGCCCTTCGCGAACGTCGTCGCCATTGATTGAGGGGTCCTTTTCCTTGAGCAGATTTCCGCTGCGCGCGTATTGGTTGATCGCGCGCGTGAGCGCGGTGCGCCAGCCCGTGAGATGCGTCCCCCCGTCGGGGTTCGGAATCGAGTTGGCGAAGCAGAGGATCTGATCGTTGTAGCTGTCGTTGTACTGCATCACGCAGTCCACGAAGACCTCCTCCTTTTGCCGGCTGAGGATGATCGGCTTCGGATGCACCACCTGCTTGTTTTTGCCGAGCTGCCGGACGAACTCCTCGATGCCATCCTTGTAAAGGAACCGTTCCGTCTTGAGGAGTTCCCCTTTCCCCTCGACGCCCTTGTCGGCGCGCTCGTCGGTCAGCGTGATCTCGACGCCGGGATTGAGGAAGGCCAGTTCGCGGAGGCGGTTGGCGAGGAGATCGAACTTGAACTCCGTGGTGATCGTGAAGATCTCCGCGTCCGGCTTGAACGTGATGAGCGTGCCCGTGTGGCGCGACTTGCCGATGACCTCGAGTTTCTTCGTCGTCTTCCCGCGCTCGAACGCCATGTGATAGACCTTCCCGTCGCGCGAAACCTCGACGCTGAACCATTCGGAGAGCGCGTTGACGCACTTGGCGCCCACGCCGTGGAGGCCGCCGGAATATTTGTAGGCGCCCTGGCCGAACTTCCCGCCCGCGTGAAGATTCGTGAGCACCAACTCCACCGCCGGCATCTTCCACTTCGGATGCATGTCCACGGGAATCCCGCGTCCGTCGTCGCGAATCGAAACGGAGCCGTCCACGTGGATCGTCACCTCGATCCGTTGGCAATGCCCCGCGAGATGCTCGTCGATCGAGTTGTCGAGCACCTCGAAAACGCAGTGGTGCAACCCGCGCTCGTCGGGGTCGCCAATGTACATACCGGGCCGTTTTCGGACGGCTTCAAGCCCTTCGAGCTTATCAATTTTCGAGGCGTCGTAGGCAGCAACGCCCATCGGGAAAGCGCCTCCCTCCTGATTTTGTTTTTCGGCCATGGTCTTCGTGAGCTTCTTGGAGAAAATCTATCGTAAAAAACAGATCGTTCCAACGATTTTTTCCAAAAAAGCCGCAACACATTGTGGATGAGTGAAGGATTTAACCCCACATATCGTGGAAGAAATTTATAAATCCACAAAACCGCCTCGTTTTCAGGAGAGAATCTCCGACCATCTCGGCCTGTCGCGATGTCTCCTCCTCAAACCGACCTGTTCGTTCTTTCTTGGAAATCTCTGTCTCCGCGAGAAAAATCGCATCTCCATGTTCCGCTTCTGGCTCCAAGATTCCCTCTTCCGCGTTTTCCCATGGTCGCGTCCCAGAACGTCCGGCCTCCGTCTCGATGTGGCGCGAGGGGAACGCTTCAGTTTTCAGGCTGCTGTGATCGCCGCGGAAGAATCCCAGGTCGCCGTCCGAGTGAGCAGTCCGCCCGGGATTCGGACCACCCTCCGCCGCGTCGGGTTCGTGCCTTTGTTCGCCCGCACCCCTCGCACACCGGCTTCAGACATCGAGGGCTGCGCGCGCATCCCCGGGCTCGTGCCCGACCCGCTCCTGCCCGACACCGACCTCTGCCTCCCCCGAGGATCGGCGATCGCCTGGTGGATTTCCGGAGAGACCGATCCGGAGGTTCGCCCGGGAAAGAAACAAGTCCGGGTCACCTTGACGCCCGAGCGGAAACATGGCGGCCCGCGACATCTCGATGTCGACCTCCGGGTTCATCCTCTTCGCCTTCGCGCGCGCAAAGGCTTCGATGTCACCCACTGGTTTTACACGGACGCCCTTTGTGACTGGTATCATGTGACGCCGTGGTCCGAAGGATTTTGGGAAATCGTACGCCCTTACTTTCGAAACTTGGTCGCCCACGGACAGAACATGGTCTATATCCCCGTGTTCACGCCTCCGCTCGACGGCGTCAAGCGTCCCACCCAACTCCTCGGCGTACGGCGAACTGGAAAACATCGCTACGCCTTCGATTGGCGTCACGTGGATCGCTGGATCGCCATGGCGCGCGCCAGCGGGATTTCCCGGTTCGAGTGGTGCCATCTCGTCACCCAATGGGGCGCGCGCCATGCGATCCGGATCTACGAGAAGAAAAACGGTCAGGACGTTCTCCTCTGGCCTCCGGAAACGCCGGCAACCGGACCCGCGTATCGCGCCTTTCTCGGCCAGTATCTGCCCCAACTGCATCGTTTCCTCGAACGCCACGGGTTGCTCGGAAAATCCGTTTTCCATCTCTCGGATGAACCGCACGGAGACGAACCGCTTGCCAACTATCGCCAGGCGCGCGCCATGCTCCGCGAGCTGGCGCCCTGGATGACGGTGATGGACGCCCTCAGCGATATCCGCTTCGCGCGGGAGAAACTCGTGGACGTTCCCGTCCCCATCCTCCGGGAAGCCAAAATGTTCGTGGACGAGGGGATCCCCTGCTGGACCTATTTCTGCTGCGCGCCGGTGGGCCGATGGCTGAACCGGCTTCTCACCACGCCGCTCACGAAGGTGCGCCTATCCGGCTGGCTTTTCTGGCGGTTCCAACACCTCGGTTTTCTCCACTGGGGCTACAACTACTGGTACCGCAAACAGACGCGGGAACTCATTGATCCGTACCTTGTCCTCGACGGCGGAGGGTGGCCCGGCTGGCAGTCCGGCGATCCCTTCGTGGTCTACCCCGGAAAGGACGGCCCGATCGATTCGCTGCGCTGGGAAGTCTTCGCGGAATCGCTTGAAGACTATCGCCTCCTCCAAACCCTCGGCGTCTCTCCCTCCTCGCTCGCCGATGAGTTTCGCGATTACCATCGTTTCCCGCGAGATCCCGCCTGGGTTCGCCGCCGCCGCGCGCAACTCCTCGCGAAAGATCGCGAGAAACCTGGATCTTTCCCGGCGTCCTGAGCATCGGCTGACGCGCGATCTCCTGGAATTTCGGGACCGTGGGCATCCCTCATCTCTCCCCCGAGGCGCACTGCCGATGCGATGGCAAACGATGCGGCGGGGCGTTCCCCAGAAGCGACCGGTCAAGAAATGTCTCCAAAGTTTGCTCCGACGGACTGAGGCAGAGATGAGGCATCATGCCGCCAAAGGACAAATCCATGGGAACGGATCTGATCAACGAGAAGTTCTACGATTTCGACTGGAGCATGATGGCCCAAATCCACGGATCAGCTCAATTTTCAGAGAGCAACTCTCCTCATCATCCATGGAGGATCGGAGAGGCGAGTCGTGTCGAGATTCCAGACTCCCCATAAAATGGGTGCAACGGCTCGGCCGGCGGCCTCGCCCTCCCTTCTTGTCCGCCGGCCGAGCCATCCAGCGCTGCCGCAGCGGTTTGAGTCCAAAATGTGGCGAGGGCGTTGCATGTTCCTCGACCGAGGACGGACTCCTCCACGCCTGACGCGGGGATTTGGATCTCCCTCATGCGGCTTGCGCCGGCGCCAGGGCGGCGGTGGACGCCTGCCGCTCCCTCGCCGCCCTGCTCGTCGGCTGCTGCCGGGATAGCGAGCAAGAAGGAGTTGCTGGCGTCGCGTTACTCTCCGATTCCCGGCTCCTGGGAATCGCATCCCCTTTATCCGGAGGTGGATGCCGTGGCGCGCGTCCGACGCGTTTCCATCACAATCCTCCGCCGTTCCTCTTCCGCCGCATCTTGCCCCGAGCAAGCGAGGCGGCGATGCCCGCGAGACAAAGCGCTGTCAGCATCACGAACGCCACCCGCGTGTCGTGAAGGAACGGCTCGCGCGTCTCGGGCGACAACGTCCCGTTTCCCATCCGCGCCCCAAAGACCAACCCGACCATCGCCATGCTCATCACCATCCCGTTGGTGCGCATCGTGGAGAGGATCGCCGAGGCCGCGCCGAGACGTCGCCCGCCAACGCTGCTCATCACCGCGTTCGTGTTCGGCGACGAAAACAGGCCAAACCCGATCCCCAGGAACGCCTGCCCTCCCAGGATCAAGCCCAGCGAGGTGTCTTGCCTCAGACACGTGAACATCCCCAGTCCGACCGCGCAACACCCCATGCCCAACGACGCGAGACGTCCCGCGTCCATGCGGTCCGACCAGCGTCCCGCGAGCGGCGAGAAAACCGTTTGAAGAATCGGTTGGGCCACCAGAATCGTGCCCGCCAGCGCCGGCCCCATTCCACGCACCTCCTGAAGATAGAGGCTCATCAGAAACCCCTGCGCGAACGTGGCCGCATAGTTGATCAATGCGGCGAGGTTCGAGAAGGTGAACGTGACGTTCCCCCGAAAAAGATCGAGCGGAAACACCGGGTTTCCACCGCGCAACTCGCGCCGCAGAAAAACGCCCGCACCGACGATCCCCGCTCCGAGCAGCGTCCAGCCGCGCGGTCCCGTCGCGTCGAGCAAGCCCTCCGTGAGCAGGAGGATCACTCCCGCGTAGAGCGCCGAACCCGCTCCATCGAACTTTTCTCCCGCGGCATCGCGCCATTCTCCGCGCAACCGCCGCGCCGTCGAGTAAAGCAGCGCTCCGCCGATCACCACGTGCGAGACAAACAGACTGCGCCAACCGAAATGTTCCGTCATCAGCCCGCCAAAAAACGGGCCAACCGACAGGCCGAGATAGATCGCGGCAACATTGTAGCCCTGGGCTTCGCCCATCTTTCCCGGCGGATAGACCGAGGCGATCATCGCCGTGCTGGATGTCGCCATACACGCCGCGCCCACGCCCTGAACGACGCGCGCCGTCAGGAGCGTGACCAAACCCGTCGCGAGCGCCGCCCCCATCGAGGCGACCGTGAAGATCGCAATCCCCCAGGCGAACACCCGGCGGCGACCGTGGATATCCGCGTATCGTCCCGCGGGCACGAAGATCGCGCTCACGCTCATGAGAAAGACCGTGAGCACCCGGTTCAACGTCAGCGTATCGAGGCCGAATTCGTGTCCGATCGCCGGCAACGCCACGGGAACCGACGAACTCCCGAACGGCATGAGGAAAGAGGCCAGTCCCACCACCCACAGCACCGACCGCGCCTCGTCGGGAGAAACGGCGTCGCCCGCGTTCCGCCGCGCAATGCGCCCGCGGCTTGCCCCTTTCATGAAAGGAATCTCGAACTCACACGCATGATGAACGAGCGACGACCCTTTTCGGCCGGCGCCGGTCGTGACCGAGAATTTGCGCGCGATTCCCCGACAACTCAAGCGCGCGCAACCCCGCCGACGCGGTTTCCGCTGAGGCAGATCAGCCGACGGCGACGTTCTGGACGCCGACAAATTCGGCCTCACGCGCGGGCTCGCCCTCTTCGAGAAGCATGGCCATCCCTTCGCGCAGATTGACGCCTAGCTCGTCACAAGCTCCGGCCTGTGAATTGGCGCTGGGAAAAACCGGGCGCGTATCCGACCAGCAAACCGGTCGCCGAATCGCGTTCTACAACCACCGTCAACGTCCTCATCACGGCATTCCTTCCCGCTCCCGCCAGGAGTCAACTCACTGAAAACCTGTATGCGCGATGGAAGAGGCGTGCCTTATGCGCGCTGAGGTTCGCGACGCGCCCAACCGAAACGTTGGAGGCGCGCGCGGGCGGCGTCAGGAGGGGAACGACATTTCCTCGACGTAAATTTCCTGAAAGTTGGGGTCTTCGCTCAGCCCGATGTGACGGACTTTCTTTCGGAGTTCGCGATACGCGCCGTCCTCGTCCTCCGCG
Organism: Verrucomicrobiia bacterium; assembly: GCA_013360985.1. Taxonomy (GTDB): domain Bacteria; phylum Verrucomicrobiota; class Verrucomicrobiia; order JABWAM01; family JABWAM01; genus JABWAM01. Next base: position 5,861 of record JABWAM010000119.1, read on the forward strand.
AGGAAGAGCGCCTTTTTCGCTCCGAGCAGCGCCGTGTTGCCCGCGGGATGCACGACCTCGCGCGGAGAGGAGATCAGCCCGATCCGCCGCGCGCTCGCGCGATTGATGTAGTTGCCGAAGGCGCCGGAAAGATGAAGCGCCGTGAGGTCGCCCGGCTGGGCGCCCCATTGTTGAAGCAGGATGCGCAGCCCGGCGGCGATCGCGCCCTTCGCGAGCTGAAGCTCCCGGATGTCGCCCTGGGTGAGGCGCACCGGCGCGCGGAGCGGCATCTCCATCGCGCCGTCGGCCAAACGGCCCGAAGGAAGAATTTTTCCGATCTCGAGCGCCCCGGCCACCGCGTCCACCAGGCCGCTCCCGCAGAGGCCGCGCGGTTTGCCGTCGCCGATGACGTGGCATTCGAGACGACCCTCCTTCACGGCAACCGCGGAGATCGCTCCGGTCGCCGCGCGCATCCCTTGGGAAATTCGCGCGCCTTCAAACGCCGGCCCCGCCGCCGTCGAGGCGCAGAGCATCCGATCGCGCGTGCCCACGACCATCTCCCCGTTCGTTCCGAGGTCCACGAGGGCCATGAGTTCGACGCTGTCATGGAGCGGCGTGGCGAGCACGCCCGCGAGGATGTCGCTTCCGACGAAGCTCCCGAAACAGGGGAGAAACCGCACGCGCGCGTTGGGCATTTCCCAGCCGAGTTCCGCGGCGGAAAAGACCTTCAGCCCGTCGTCCGCCGCCTCGAACGGATAGTGCGAAAGCGGCTCGATGCTCACGCCGCAGAAGAGATGGTGCATCACCGTGTTGCCGACGATCGTCATCTCGCGGACCGCCGACGGATCGGCTTTTGCCGAGCGGAGTAGGTCGCGCGCGAGCTTTCCGATCTCTTCGCGAATCAGCCGCTCGAGGCGGGCCTGCCCCTGGTCCGCCATCGCGTGGCTCACGCGGCTCATGATGTCGGCGCCGTAGCGCGCCTGCGGATTGAGCCCCGTGCGAACCGCGAGCACGTTCGCCGTGGAGAGATCGAGGAGTTGCGCCGCCAGCGTCGTCGTGCCGAGGTCCACGGCGATCCCGAGGCCGTCGCGCGGAACAAACGCGAAGGCGCGATCGTCCGCGAGCACCTTCGCCTCCCACTGCGCCAACTCCAAAGTCAGATTCCCCTCCGCGCGGCCGCAGCAGGCGAGCCGCCAACCCGCGGCGCAATCTTCCGGAGAAAGGAGTTTCTCCTGTTCGGGCGAGAGCGGGAGATCGCCCTCGATCACGCGGACCCGGCATCCCTTGCAGCGCGCGCGGCCGCCGCAGGGAAACTCCACCCCGTGCGCGAAGAGGATGTCCTGGAGCGCGGCGCCCCGGGCGACTTCGAACTCCGCGCCCATGGGCTGGAGGCGGAGGCGAACTTTGGAGGGTTTGCTCATCGCGTTCCGCGGCGTTCCGCCTGCCGCGCCATGAGCCAGAGGAGATCGCTCAGGCGGTTCAGATAGCGGACCACTTCCGGGTTCGCGCGCCGCGCGTCCTCGCCGAGCGCCACGACGCGCCGCTCCGCGCGGCGACAAACCGTCCGCGCCAGATCGAGCGCGGCGGCAAGCGGATTCGCCCCCGGGATCGCCCA
>JABWAM010000120.1 GCA_013360985.1 Verrucomicrobiia bacterium
GGCGGTGTTCACGAGCACGGCGTCGGCGCCCATCTCCAGGGCTTCGGCGGCCTGCGACGGCGCGCCGAGCCCGGCGTCCACGACGACGGGAACGCGCGCCTGTTCGAGAATGATCGCGATTTGTGCGCGCGTCTCGATGCCGCGGTTGGAACCGATCGGAGAACCGAGCGGCATGACAGTTGCGCAGCCGGCGTCCTGGAGGCGCAGGGCGAGCACAGGGTCGGCGTTGATGTAAGGGAGGACGGTGAACCCTTCCTTCACGAGGATTTCCGCCGCGGCGAGGGTTTCCACTGGATCGGGGAGGAGATAACGCGGATCGGGATGGATCTCGAGCTTCACCCAGCGCGGCAGGCCGGCGGCGGCGGCGAGGCGGCAGAGGCGGACGGCGTCCTCCGCGTTCATCGCGCCCGAGGTGTTCGGCAGCACGAGGCATTTCGTCGCGTCGATGAAATCGAGGATGTTCGCGAACGGATCGCGTTGGCCGGAGAGATCGGCGCGGCGGAGCGCGACGGTGACGATCTCGGCGCCGGAGGCCTCGATCGCCGCGCGCATCGCTTCGTTGGAAGAGAACTTTCCGGTGCCGAGGAGGAGGCGGGAGCGGAACTCGCGGCCGGCGATGAGGAGCGGGGTAGACATAATCCGGAGGGGGCGATCAATGAGGGTCGTGGCGGGAGGAGGAAGGAGCGAGCGTCGGTGGAGAAGTTTCGGAGAAGGCGAGGCGTTTGACAAATGCGGAGTCGAACGGCGGCCTTCCGACGACGGAAACGTTTCTCGGGCGCAGGAGGGCGCGGCGCGCGGCGCATCCGCGGTCAGCGGATGACGCCCTGGATTCGCGCGGGCTTGCCTGCCACGCCGAAACGGTTCACGGCGCGAAATTCCCATAAGAAACGGCCGGGGCGAGGCGCGAGGGGGAACTCGGCGGCCGCGCGCCGCCAGGCGCCGCCCGTTTTCCTCTCGAAGCACGCGAAGTTGGGGCAGTGCGTCCGGAGAAAGACGCGCGGCGCGCCGCCGTCGCGGAGCAACCAGAGCGCCGTGTTGTTGAGGGGCGGATGGAAGTCGCGTTCCGTCTGCGTCTCGACGACCTGGCGCGCGCGGTAGTAGCCGACGGGTTGCGTTCCGTTGATCCACGGACGGCCGGAGTTTTTTTCGTCGCGCCAGAGCAGCGCGAGGAATCGGCCTTCCTCATAAGGTTCCGTGAGGAATCGGTTGGAGAGGTAGGCGATCCCCCAGAAATAGACCGCGGGATGAAGGAAACGGCTGAAGGCGGTGCTTTCGACCGCGGGGGTCGCGCGCTCGGACCCAAACTCGTTCTCTTTCGACGCGCGCACCCGGTGATGAAGGAGGATCTCGCGACCGCCGCGGCGAAAGCTTTCGGCGCGCACATCGAGGAAGGAGAGCGGCGTCCCGGGGCGTTCGCGCCGCGAAAACCACGCGGCGTACAGGGGGTCCACGACGATCCACTTCTGGAAGTCGTCGTTCCAGATTTCGGCGATCATGTGTCCCAAAGGTTTCGGAGGCGAATCGGGGCCGACGTTAAGGATGCGCGCCGTCCAGCCGAGCGAGGCGGCGAAGAGCGCGTAGAGATAGGCGAAGTGCGAACAGAACCAGTGGGTGTTGGTCCGCGTGATGGGATCGAGCCCCAGCCGACGAAGGAGGGCGCGCGGCGGGCGCGCGGGAAAGCGTTCGATCCGCAGGACGCGAAGGAGGTCGCGCTGGCGGTCCCAGAGCGTCGTTCCCCGAAGACAGCGGCGGACGCCGAACTTTGCGGCGAGCGCGCGAACCTCGGGTTCCGCGTGGAGGGCGTGCTGGAAAGGGTACCGGGGGCGATGCTGTGCGCCGATCCATCGCGGGCCGAGTTGGAAATGGCGTCCGCCGGCCGCGAAGGCGATCGGGCGCGCCGAGGCGACCGGCCGCCGCCAATCGGCGCGACAGGCGGGGCACGCGATCGTTTCGCTTCCCGCGGGGAAAAGGAGGAGTCGTCCGCAGCGGGGGCAGGCGGCGCGTTCCTCGTCGGGGGAGAGTTCGAGGGAGGGCGAGGGAAGGACGCCTTTTTTCATTTCTCCACAGGGACGACGATGCCGCGCATGATGATGTTCTGGCAGAAGATGAACACGAGGAGGGTCGGGATGGCGGCGAGGATGAGTGCGGCGAAGATGACGGGCGCGCCGAAGCTCATCTGGAGCTGGTAGATGTAGACCATGAGGGTCCACATGGATTCCTTCTGGCAGACGAGCAGGGCGAACATGAAGGCGCCGTAAGCGTGGGTGAAGGCGCCGAGCGCGATCACGGCGAGGATCGGCTTGGAGAGCGGCATGGTGATCGAGAAGAACATCCGCAACTCGCTCGCGCCGTCGAGGTTGGCGGATTCGTAAAGCTCGCGGGGCAGGCTGTCGAAGAATCCCTTGAGGAGGAAGATCGAGTAGCCGTTCGCAGCCGCCGGCAAAATGAGCGCGGCGAAGGTGTTGAGGAGGCCGATCTCGCGGAGCATGAGGAAGTTTGGGATCTGGGTGACCTCGCCGGGGAAGGCCATCGTCGCCATGAGGAAAAAGAGGGCTTTGTAGCCCCAACGCGGCTGGAAGCGGGAGAGGGCGTAGGCGGCCAGGGGATTGACGATGAGCGCCGTGAGGATCGCCAGGGCGCAGTAGATGATCGTGTTTTGAAAGGCGCGTCCGCGCACGGAGAGTTGGTTCCAGACGATGCGGAAGTTGCGCGTGAGGGAATCGAAGAGAACGGCGCCCTTGTTCTCCTTCAGGATTTGCCAGTCGTCGGCGAACACGGGCATTCTCGCCGCTGCGAAGGGAGCGGCCTGCGCCCCGTGCGCGCGGCGCAAGGCGTCGAGGTTGCCGCCGTATTTGTTCTCGAGGAAGGCGCGCCAGCGGAAGACGGGGCCGTCGAGGGTGATTCCCTCGGGCCCCGGACGCGTGCCGAGGAAGGCTTCGAGATCGCTGTAGGCGACGGGAGAATCGTTTTCGCCGGGGAACATGGCGTCCTCCCATCGAGAGAGGGCGACGCGATACGCCGCATGATACGCGGCGAGGTCGCCGTAGCGGTTCCGCAGCCAGGCGCGGAAATCGGGGAGCAGAGAGGGCGCGCAGCGAATGAAGCGGGCAGAGAGCGTCTCGCGAACAAAGTTCCACCAGTCTTCCCTCTGCCCTTTCTGGGCGGGCGGCGAGGGCGGCAGGATCACCTCGAGCAGGCTGGCGTAGCGCGTGCCCCAGCGCGCATTGAGTTTCTGAACGCCTTCCGCGCCGAGTCCGTAGCGCGGCTGGAGATAACGGCTGATGTAGGCGCCCTCAATTGGCGTGGGGCGAAAGTAGCGCGGCGGCAGTTCGTTGCGCAGCTTTTCATAGACGGCCGCGAACTGGTCTTGCTGCGGCTGGTAGCCGCGCTCGAACCAGGTCTCGACGGTGAGCGTGCTGTTCATGTCGGCCGCGGAAAGGTGCGGGAACGCCCGGGCGATCCGTTGGATGTATTTCAGGCGGACTTCGGCGATGGTCGCGCGGCCGGCGCTGTGGCCCAATTGAAGGAAGCACTTCGGCCATGAAGGCGCCTCGTGGAGAAAGGCTTTCCAATCCGCGAGGGCCGCGGGTGAAAGCTCCGGCGGCATCGGGACTTGTTCGAACGAATAGAGGGGGAGATGGGTGGCGTCCGTAAACGCGGTAAGGCTTCCCCAGTAGCGTTGCTCTTCGAACTTGCGAAAGAGCGTCAAATCGTCCGTGAGATACTTCGGGAAAATGTCGAAGTGGCGGATATCGGTTTCGCTTTTAACCGAGCCGCTCAGGAGGAGAAGGAAGGGATAGACCATCCATGCCGCGCCCACGGTGAGGAGGAGGTAGATGACGCTGAAGAGGAGCTTTCCTCCGGGCGACCGTCGCTGGATGGTGTTGAGGATCGGCATGGCTAGGAGCGCGAGGCGGGAGACAGATCTGCAGCATCCAGGGTTCCGGCAATCCGCCCATCGAGGGAGGAGGAGGAGCTTCGCCGGCCTCCGGGGTTTTCTATGGCTTGGGGCGCGCGGCTCATCGGTTGGCGGTACGGAACTCCACTCGGTTGAGGATGCGGAGTTGCCAGGCGGTGAACGCGAGGAGGAGGAGGCCCACGAGCCAGGCCATCGCGGTGCCGTGGCCGAACCTCAGGAAGATGAAGCTGCGCTCGAAGATTTCGAATCCGATCACGTGCGTCGTGAGGTTCGGCCCGCCGCCGGTCATGGCGAGCACGGCGTTGCCCGAGTTGAAACCGTGGATCAGCGCCCCGACGGCGTTGATGACGAGGAGCGGTTTCATGTAGGGGAAGACGATGTAGCGGAGTTTTTTGGAGAAGCTCGCGCCGTCGATATCCGCGGCTTCGTAGAGTTCGTCGGGAATTCCCTTGAGCGCCGCGAGATAGATGATGCAGCCGGGACCGAGGTGAGCCCAGGCGAGCGGGAAGACGACGCAGAGCATCGCGAGCGACGGCTCGGGGATCCAGTCCTGGGAAGGGAGATGAAAGAAGTGCATCAGGGCCTTGTTGAGGAGGCCGTCAGGCTCCTGCAGCCATCGTTGCGGCGGGATGCCGATCGCGCCGATGATCTGGTTGAGGATCCCGTTGGGCGCGGGATCGTAGATCGCGCGCCACATGAAGAGGATCACGACGCCCGAGACCACGGCCGGCAGATAGAAAAGGACGCGGAACAGAATTTTCCCCCAGGGGATCTCCTGGAGCATGACCGCGAGGAACATTGGCGGCAGGAAACCCAGAAGCATCCAGAGCGCGCAGAACCACGCGGCGTTGCGCAGGGCGAGCCAGAACCGGTAGTCGTACAGGATGTCGGCGAAGTTGCTGATGCCCACCCAGATCGAGTGGCCCAACACCCGGTAGTCCTGGAAGGCCATCAGCGATCCGCGCACGAGCGGCACGTAGTGCCACATCAGGATCAGCAGCAGGGCGGGCGCGATAATCGCGAGGGCGAAACGGGTTTTGTACGCGGAAGGTCTTTCGGACTTCGGCGCCTGGCCCGCGCTGATCCAGCCGAAGACCTTCACCAAGAGATAGATGAATCCCGCGGCGACGGCCGCGGCGACGATCCAAGCGGTCGCGTTGCGTTCGCGGCGCGTCTTCTCAGGCACGTGGCCAATCATTTTTTCATTAGCCTCTCGGACCGCCGCGGTGAGATGCTCCTTGATCACGCGCCGGCGCTCTTCCTTCGTCATGCCGCTGAAGTCCGTGTAATAATTCTGCTCCAGCGGCATCGTCATCATGGTGTAGATGGACTGGCAGTTTTTTCCGTAAGGTTCGGGAATCCCGTTTACGAGCGCTTGTTCGTAGGCCTCGACGAGACCCGGAGGAGACAGGAGGGCGACCTGGGGATAGCCGAACTCGCGCAGCCACTTTGGATGGAGCATCCGGCCCGCGCCAAGTTCCACCATGGTTTTCGTAAAGATCTTGCGCGCCTCGGCGCTGCCCAGGAAACGGATATAGGTCCAGGCGGCCTCGCGGACGCGCGGATCTTTTTGACCCGCGAAGATCCCGAGCATTGTGCTGTTCACTTCGGAACGCGACAGGCCGGTCGGCCCTTTCGGCACGCGCGCCACACCGATGATCTCGGGGTTCAACTCGCCAAGATAGCTGCTTCCGAGGTAGCTGAAGCTCATGGCGACCTTTCCGTCGCTCCATTTTTTTCCCGCGTCGGGGGCGCGGTAGGCCAGGGAGCCGGTCGCGCCGTGGCGTGTGACCTTTTCCTTTTGGAGTTCGTCCACGAAGGCGTAGGCGGTCACCGCTTCGTCGGAATCGAAGGTGGCGCGCCATTCGCCGTTGGGAAGTTGGCGCACCGCCTCCGCGCCGGCGCTACAGAGGTAGGAATTGATCGCGGACGAGGCGTGCGAACTGACGGGGAACGCGAGCCCGTAGATGCCCTTCGACGGATCGGCGACCCGTCGCGCGAACTCGCGGAGTTCCTCCCAGGTCTCCGGCGGACGGTTCGGGTCGAGTCCCGCGGCGGCGAAGAGGTCGCGCCGATAGATGAGCACCGTCGCCACCACCCGCTGCGGCATCGCCCAATAGTGGCGTCCTCCGGGGCCGTCGCGATAGACCACCGGCATCACGGTCTTCGGGATGCGCTCAGCGAGTTCGTCCGGCGGCATCTTTTCGATGTACGCATCCAAGGGCGCGAGGAATCCTTGGCTGATGTAGGTGTCCGAGGTGCGGAAGTTGACGGGGAGGATGTCCGGCGCCGTTCCGCCGGCGATGGACATGAGCATCGCCGTGTCGCTGCCGCGTCCCTCGATCTGCAGGGCGGAGGTGCCGACGACGCGAATCTCCGGATGCAACTCGCGGAAGCGCTCGATCACATGATAATCGGCGATGCCCAGGGCGCTGCTTCCTTGCCGTGTCGCGGGGCCGGCGATGCGGACGGTTACCGGGTGGTCTTGCGCCGCGGAGGCGGAGAGCAGCCCCGCGAACCCGAGCGCGGCGGTCAGCAGGCGGCGAGGAAGGGGAGACACCGCCATCAGGACCAATGGATGCGCAGGACGCCCGGTCTTTGGCGCAGCTCGCGCACGGCGGTCTCGGCGAGTTCGAACAGGCGGTCGCGCTTGAATTTCAGGGCGAAGCGGAAGCGTTTTTCATTGGCCTGCAGGTCGTAGTCGATCTCGACGTCCTTGACGACGATCCCCAGCCGCAGGAGATCCTCCTGCACCTCCTTCTCTCCGGGGCCGTCGACGCGAAGGGTGATGGTCGCGTGGGCATACCAATCGGTTTTGAGTTGGGTTTCGAGGATGGGGAGGAGAAAGAGGGCGAGCAGCGCGACGGCGAAGCCTGCGAAGCCGAGGAGAAACTGGCCGCTGCCAAACGCGAGGCCGAGCATGGTGACGAACCAGAGCACCGCAGCAGTTGTCACGCCGCGGATGATGTTTTCCTGGCGGATGATTGTGCCGGCGCCGAGGAATCCCATCCCGGTGAGCACGCCGGCGGCGAGGCGCGCCGGGTCGGGGCGCCACCCTTGGCCTTGCGCGGAAGTTTCGTGGTAAAACGATTCCGAGAGGATCATGGAAATTGCCGCGCCGACGCCGACGAGCAGCGTCGTGCGCAATCCCGCGGCGCGCCCATGGGTCTCGCGTTCGAGGCCGAGCACGGCGCTCGCGGCGAGCACGCATCCCAAGCGCAAGGCAATCTCGGAAGACGGAAGAATCATATCCATTCAAGGGCTTCGCGAAGGGGTTCGCCGGTCTCCTCGCCGGAGATTCCATCGCGGAAGCGCGTGAGATTCAAGCTAGGAGAATGCGCACAGCGAAGCAATCCCCCCAAGAGATCTCATTATGCGCACACTGGATGCGCGCGCGCGACGTTTTTTGCTTGGCGGACCGCGTCGGACGGAGTGTCATGCCCGCGATGAAACATGAGTTTTCCCATCAGGTGGCGGTGGTGACCGGAGCGGGGCGCGGCATCGGCCGGGCCGTTGCGCGCGCCTTCG
>JABWAM010000121.1 GCA_013360985.1 Verrucomicrobiia bacterium
TGCTTGGGAAAAATCCGCTCGGTCGCGAAGCGAGGGAGGGCGCCGCCGCCGGCGGCGCCGCGGCCGCGGCTTGAGCCCAAAATGTGGCGAGGGCGTCGCCTGTTCCTCGACCGAGGATGGACTCCACCCATGTCTTACGCGGGGATTCAGGGTTTTGCGAAGGGCTTGATTTGTCGAAGCTTCGGAAGGACACTGCCGCACGGAAAAACTGCATCGCGTTCGCCATCCGTCGCTTTTCATTCATGGGCAAACCCACCGGCTTCAAAGAATTTCCGCGCGAACTCGCCCCCGATCGTCCTGTCGCCGAGCGCGTGCGCGACTGGAAAGAGATCCATCTCGAACTCCCCGAGGAAAACCTGCGCCGCCAAGGCGCGCGCTGCATGGATTGCGGCATCCCCTTTTGTCATTCGGCGTGTCCCGTCGGCAATCTCATCCCCCACTGGAACGACCTCGTTTACCGCGGCCGCTGGCGCGAGGCGCTCGCGAGGCTGCTCGCGACGAACAACTTCCCCGAGTTCACCGGCCGCGTCTGTCCCGCTCCCTGCGAGGAGGCCTGCGTCCTGAACCTCGAAGGCGTTCCCGTGACCATCAAACAGATCGAGCACGCGATCATCGAACGCGGTTTCGCGGAGGGCTGGGTCGTTCCGCAGCCTCCCGCTTCGCGCACGGGCAAGAAGGTCGCCGTCGTCGGCTCCGGCCCCGCGGGACTCGCCGCAGCCGCGCAGCTCAACAAGGCCGGCCACCGCGTCACCGTCTTCGAACGCGCGGATCGGGTCGGCGGGCTGCTGACCTACGGGATCCCTTCCTTCAAGCTGGAGAAGTCCGTCGTCGAACGCCGCGTAAAACTCATGGAGCAGGAGGGCATCGCGTTTCGGCTCAACGCGCACGTGGGACGAAACGTGCCGGTCGCGGATCTCCGGAGCGCGTTCGACGCGATCTGTCTCGCGGGGGGCGCCACCCTGCCGCGCGATCTCCCCATTCCCGGGCGCGACCTTCGGGGCGTCCACTTCGCCATGGAGTTCCTGCCGATGCCGACCCGCGTCACGCTCGGCGATCCCAAACCCAAAAATTTCCTTTCCGCCGAAGGCAAACATGTCGTCGTCATCGGCGGAGGCGACACCGGCGCCGATTGCGTCGGCGCCTCGCACCGTCAGGGGGCGAAATCCGTCACCCAACTCGAACTGCTCCCCCGCCCACCCGAACGGCGCACCGCGGAAATGCCGTGGCCGCGCTGGCCGATGATCCTGCGCGCCTCGTCGTCGCATGAGGAGGGCGGCGCGCGCGACTGGAGCGTCAGCACGCAGGCGTTTCTCGGCGACGGCGGCGCGGTGAAAACCCTTCGCGCCGTTCGCCTCGAGTGGGCGAAAGACGCCGACGGACGCCAAAAACCCCGGGAAATTTCCGGGAGCGCGTTCGAGATTCCCTGCGACCTCTGCCTCCTCGCGATGGGGTTCCTCGGCCCGGAAAAAGGCGGGATGCTCGATCAACTCGGCGTGACGCTCGATGCGCGCGGCAACGTGGCTGCCGACGCGAGCTTCGCGACGAACGTGCCCGGCGTCTTCGCCGCGGGCGACATGCGCCGCGGCCAATCGCTCGTGGTCTGGGCGATTCAGGAGGGGCGCCAGGCCGCGCGCGGCGTGGACGCCTATCTCATGGGCCGCTCCGATCTGTAGCCCAAATCCGCTGGCGCTTCGCGCGCTCCTCCGCGGCGAACCGGCCTTTCTCCGGTTGTCTCCGCCGACGCGCCTCCCAAATCCACGGATCAGCTCGATTTTCAGAGAGCAATCCTCCTCATCATCCATGGAGGATCGGAGAGGTGGGTCGTGTCGAGATTTCAGACTCTCCACAAGAGGGGTGCGACGGCTCGGCCGGCGGCCTCGCCCTACCTTCCGCGGTTCGCGCTTGAAGAAAATCCACTCTTCGCGAAGCGAGGGAGGGCGAGGCCGCCGGCCGAGCCACCCAGTCCCGACTCTTCTTCGGAGCCGGCGGCGCCGCGGCCGCGCTTGAGCCCAAAATGTGGCGAGGGCGTCGCCTGTTCCTCGACCGAGGATGGACTCCTCCACGCCTGACGCGGGGATTTGGGCGCCTTCTCTCCGCGCGACGGGATGGCGGCGCGCCTCGGGTTCAGCCGTATTTTTTCGAGAGGCGCGCGCGGTGGTAGTCGGCGCGCTGCTGGGAAGTCATCTTCGCGAAATCGGGCGCGCCGTTCGAAAGAGTCGGCCAGTCGCCCTTCGGGACGCCCGCCGTTTTCCCTTTCCCCGCGGGCAAGGACGCCGGCGCGCGCCCCGCGCCCGTGATCCGCACCGTGCCGCCGCCGCCGCCGTAGCTCATGGCGACATCCGTCGTCTCGAGGTCCTTTTCGAGGGAGAGCTTCGGGCGGATCTTCATCTTCGCGAGCAGATCGTGATAGGCGCGCACGGCCTCTTCAGGTCCGATCCGCCCGTCGGTGATCATCCGCAGCATCTCGATGAACCCGAGCTGATGCTCGGCGTTGTTGATCTTTCGACCGAAGAGCGCGACGCGCGCGCCATATTTCTGCGCGTCATGAATCAGCTTGAAGGCGTCGTAGGTCGTTCCCGCGCTTCCGCCGAGGACGCCGACGACGAGCTTCGGGTCGTACTGCGCCAACTCCTCCATGAACCGCGGGCCGTGATAGGCGATCTTGAGGAAGAGCGGGCGCCCCGCTTCCGTGACGCCCGCGAGGCTGCGGATGATGTTGTCGTTGATGAACTCGCCGAGCTTCTCGGGCGGCACGCCGCTCGGGACGTTCGGGTCGAAGACCTCGAGGAAGTAACGGAACTTCTTGCGCTCCGCTTCCTCGCGGAACTCCTTGAAGGCGCGCAAGGTCGCCATGTCGAGATCGAGGCGGTTGGTGAAGGTCACCGAGTAAAGCCCGAGGTTCGCGCCGGGGAACTCGTCCGACGCGCGGTCGCATTCGATCTTCCCGCATTGGATGTGATCGATCGTCGCGCTCCGAAACGGGCGGGAAGGTTCTGCGACATACGCGCCGTTGCGGATCGCCCAGATGTCGGTGGCGTCGTTCGCGCGCGCGGCAGGCGTCACGCGCGAGCCCTTGAAAAGCCCTTCCTGAATCGCGAGGCGTTCGGTGACCGAGGCCGACATGAGCATGATGTCCACGATCCCCTGGCGGGTCACCTCGCGGATGATGTCGAGGAACTCGGGGAGATTGCGGTGGCCGTACTCTTCCCGCGTCCAGACTTCGGGAGAAAACTGGGCGGCATGCGCGCCGTGCGCGGAGAGATAGAACCGCGGGCCCGGCGCGCGCACTCCGTGCGCCATGTCGGCGTCCTTGGCGTCGGCGATGATGAACTCGCGCGATGCGGGGTTCGCGCGAATTTCTTTCAGTTTTTTGTCGAGGGATTTGATCATGGGATCCGGCATAGGGGGGTTCTTGGACATGAGGCGGTCATCCGAAAGGGATCAACGCTTCACTCTGTCGAGGGTTTCCTGGAGGGCGCGCGCCGAGTTTTGGAGGGCGGTCTTTTCCTTGGGCCAGAGATCGATCTCCACCTGATCGAGCGCCCCTTCGCGGCCGATCACGGTCGGCACGCTGAGGCAGATGTTCCGAATTCCGTAGGCGCCCTGCTGAAGGGTCGAGACCGGCTGCAGGCGGCGTTGATCCAGCGCGATCGCGTGGATCGTCTCGCGGATCGCGAGGGCCACCGCCCAGCCGGCGCCCCCCTTGCGCTGGATCACTTCGGCGCCGCTGCCGCGGGTGCGCGCGAAGATGCGCGCCTGCGTCGCGGGATTGAAGCCGGGCCATCCGGCCAACGGCAGGCCGTTGACGCTCGCCGACGACCAGATCGGCGCCATCGAATCGCCGTGCTCGCCGAGAATCAGCGCCCGCACCTGGGTGGGCGCGAGCTTGAGCTCGTCGGCGATGAGCGCGCAAAAGCGCGCGGTGTCGAGCTGCGTCCCGAGCCCGATCACCCGCCGCCAGCAAAGGTCCAGCTCCTGGACGGCGAGTTGGGTGAGGATGTCCACGGGGTTGGACACCACGAGAAAGAGCGCTTCCTTGCGAAATCCCGCGCGGCGGATGTCCTCGAGGATCTGGCGGAAAAGCCCGACGTTGCGGTGGATGAGATCGAGCCGCGATTCGTCCGGTTTGCGCCGTAGACCCGCGGTGATCAGGAATAGGTCGCTGTCCGCCGCGCGCGCGTAATCGCCCGCGGTGATGCGCTGATCCGCGGCGAACGCCGCGCCGTGGAGCAGGTCGAGCGCTTCACCTTCGGCCATCGCCTGGTTCGCGTCGAGGAGTTGGATCTCGGAGATCACGCCGCCGCCCTGGAGGGCGAAGGCCGCGCAGGAACCGACGCGGCCGCCGCCGCCGATGATCGTGACTTTCATGGGTGAGAGAGGCTGGGGGTTGAAAGTTTGGTTTGGGAAGAAGGAGGGAGGCCGCCGGCGCATGCGGATGCGGTGGCGCGGCGGCGCGCCACACGAATTTTCTTCACGCTTTGAGCATTCCGTTTCATCGCCTTATCCCTTCGAAGAAAGGCGGGCCATGATCTGGTCGGTGATCGTTTGGACGGCCCGCTCGATCTCGGGATCCGCCGAGGGCTCGGCGGGCGCCGCGGGCGCCGCGCACGTGACGCCGGGCCGCCAGTCGCTATTGTCGCAGAGTTCGCATTCCTTGAGCCCGATGCGCGGATCGGGGATGCCAAGCTTTTGCTTGATCCGGAGGAGGTCGCTCAACTGTTCGCCGCTGAAGGTCTTGAGGTCCGTGCCGAGCTGCGACGCCGCGAGCACCGTGCGGCAGTAGGCCTCGATGATCTCCATCTTGAAATAGGCGTCCTCCACGCCGAGGTGGCTCCAGGAAACCACTCCGTGATTGGCCATGAGGATGGTGTTGTGCTGTTCCGAGAGATCCGCGACGAGCTTGCCCATCTCGGGCGTGCCTGGCGTGCGATAGGGCGCGATCGGCACCTTACCGACGAAGACCTCGATCTCGGGGATCATGCACGTCGGCGGCGTGACGCCCGCGATGGCGAACGCGGTGGCATGCGGCGGATGGCAATGCACGACGGCCTTCGCCTTCGGCTGGCGTTTCATGATCTGAAGGTGCATCAAGATTTCGCTCGTGCGCCGTTTCGCGCCGGCGAGTTGTTTGCCCTCCATATCCACGAAACAGAGGTCGTCGGGTTTCATGAACCCCTTGGAAACGAGCGTCGGCGTACAGAGCACGAGGTTGTCGCGGAGGCGGATCGAGATGTTTCCGCCGTTGCCGTCCACGTACTCGCGCGCCCAGAGGCGGCGGCCGATGTCGCAGATCTGTTCCTTAAGCGCGCGCACCTCGGGGGAATCGTCGGCCGCGCCGGCTTCGCTTGCGCCCTTCGCCTTTCCCGTCGTCGTCGCGCCGGGGCGCGCCCCGCGTACGACGCCGCCCGCCTCAATCTCGGTGAGACGGTCTTTCGCGGCGGGAGTGAGCATGGCGCCCTCGGGCAGGCGCACCGTGCCGTTTCCCTGGCGCGCGAGATGCTCGATGTCGCGAACGCTGAGGATGGTCTTCATGGCGAGATGAAAAAAGGGCGCGGCGTCACGGTTTCCACGGCGCATAGTTGAGGACGTCCACGATGGCGACGTTGATCGCGTCAATGGGGACGGGTTGATCGAACGGCATCGCCGCCTCGCGTCCCTCCTCGATCCCCACGACGTCCCCCACCCCGCCGCCGAGGTCGTCGTAGACGACGACGCTCGGCTCGGCGGTCACCGAAGGCGTCTTCGCGGCGAGCGAAGGAAAACGCTCGCGCGTGGCGGGGCTCACGAGGAGCCAGCGGCCGCCCGCGAGCGCGGGAACGACCCGGCTCAGGGTCACGCGGCCAATGACGGATCCGAAACGCATGGGCAATCAAAAGGAGGAAAGGAAACGCGGCGCAACGAGAGGCGGAGAATACGGAGATCGCATGGCGCGCGTCATTTCTTTGCGGGGAGATCGTCCACGATCGCGACGACCATGTCGCGCACGGGGCTTTTCGGATCGCCGACCGCCTGGCGCGCGGCGGCGCCATCGCTGGATACGAGGACGGTTTGGTGAAGTGCCGCGCCGTGCGGATCGATCGCGGCGCGCGGCGCGCCGATCGGGGCGCCGTCGCCGTCGACGGGTTGGCAGATCAGGATGCGCCAGCCGTGGAAACTGCGATGTTTCCGCGTGGCGGTGGCGTTGCCTTCGATGCGGGCGAGGAGCATCAATAAATCCGGAGGTTGTCCACCATCACGCAGCGGCGGACGCGCGTGAAGGTGCGCGGGTTGGTGATCCCCTCGCCGGTCGGGGTCGCGATCGAATAGCTGAGGTAGCCCTCGCCGCCGAGGCCGAGCCCCGCCATGCAGGGCCCGTTCTTCACGAAGAGGGTCGTGTCGAGCGCGCGCGCCATGGCGGTCATGTGGTCCACGTTCTTCGAGTGGATGATCGCGGTGTGGCGGTAGGCGTGCTCGGCGGCCTTCGCGGCGGCGATCCCCTCCTCGACCGAGCGCACGCGCACGACCGGGATGAAGGCGGTCATCTGTTCCTCGACGACGAAGGGATGCACGGCGTCCGTCTCCGCGAAGAGGAGCTGCGTTCCGTCGGGCACCGTCGCGCCGGCGGCCTTCGCGAGGAAATCGGCGCCCTTGCCGACGAAATCCTTGTTGAGCACGGGATGCGGACAGCCCGCCCCTTTCCCCTCGGGGAAACTGAATACCGCCCGGGTGAGGCGGTCGAGCTGGGCGGCGTCGAGGCGGGCGGCGCCGTTCTTCGCGAGCGCGGCGAGGAGCGCGTCGGCGATCCGGTCGAGGACGAAGACCTCCTTCTCGCCGATGCAGAGCAGGTTGTTGTCGTACGACGCCCCTTGAACGATGTGCCGCGCGGCGCGGTCGAGGTCGGCGGTGTCGTCCACGAGCACGGGCGGGTTACCGGGCCCGGCGCAGACGGCGCGTTTGCCGGTCTGCATGGCGGCCTTCACCACGCCGGGACCGCCCGTGACGCAGAGGAGGCGGACCTGTTCGTGGGCGCACATCGCCTTGAACGATTCGATCGTCGGCTGCTCGATGAGGGCGATGAGGTCGGCGATGCCGGTCTCCCGCTCGATCGCCTCGTTGAACGCGCGCACCGCCAGCGCCGCGCACCGCGCGGCGTTCGGATGCGGGTTGAAGACCACGGCGTTGCCGGCTGCGACCATGCTGATCACGTTGCCGCAGATCGTCGGGATGGAGTGGGTCGAGGGCGTGACCGCGCCGATCACGCCGAACGGGGTGTACTCCTCATGGGTGATCCCGTGGTCGCCGCTGAGCGCGTAGGGGCGGAGGAACTCGAGCCCCGGCACGAGCTTGACGATCTGGAGCTTTTCGATCTTGTGATCGAGGCGGCCAATTTTCGTTTCATCGAGTTCGATGCGTCCCCACTCCCGCGCATTCGCGTCGGCGAG
>JABWAM010000122.1 GCA_013360985.1 Verrucomicrobiia bacterium
GGTTCAGGCGGCGGACTTCGCCCTCCATGCGGTAGTCGGCCATCGAGATGCGGTTCGCGTTGAAGGTGTTGGTCTCCACGAGGTCCGCGCCCGCCGCGAGGAAGGCGGCATGGATCTCCTCGATCAGGGCGGGGCGGGTGATCGCGAGGAGGTCGTTGTTCCCCTTGAGGTCCACCGGATGATGGAGAAACTCGGCGCCGCGATAGGCGGTCTCGTCGAGACGGCGCGCCTGGATCATCGTGCCCATGGCGCCGTCGAGGATGACGATCCGTTCGCGAAAGAGCGCGCGGAGGCGGTCGCCGGAGTCGAGGGAGGGCAGAGGAGCCGTCATGCGGGGGAAATATGGCCGAGCTTTCGAAGAACGCGAACTTTTCTCCCGCGCTCTGGGCTTGCGCAGCGGGGTTGCGCCCTTTACCCATGCGGGATGCGTCGCGCATGGTTTAAAGCGTTGGCGGCGGTGATCGCCGTGGTCTTGGTGCTCGGCGGGCTCTTCGGAATTGCCCACGGCTACCTGAACTCGCGCGATTTTCAGGCGCGCCTGCTCCACGAGGTTTCCGCAAAGCTCGGCTGCGAGGTGCGCGTCGCGAGGATGAAGATTCGCCTCCATCGCGGGCTCGATTGGGTGGACATCGAGGCGAGCAGCCCCGCGATTCGCCCCGAGACCTTCATGAAGGCCGCGCGGCTGCGCGTTCGCTACGATTTCTTTCAGGCGTTGTTTCGGAGAAAGATCGCGCTCACCGAGGTGCGCATCAGCCAGCCGCGGATCACGCTCGATCTTTCCGAAGCGGCCGTCGCGCCGGCCGCGCCCGCGGTGACGGTTGCGGCCGCCGACGCTCCCCCGCCGCGGATGGAGGTTGCGCGGGAAGCCGAGAAACCGATGGACGAGGAGAAGCCCGCCGTTCCTCCGTCGGCTTCGGGCGCCTCTCCGCCGCGGACGCCGCCCGCGTCGCCTCCTCCCGTCGCGGAGGCGTGGCCGCCGCCGCCGCGGATGAATCTCAAGAACCTCCAGGTCGAGGATGGCGCGGGCGACGTGATCGTCGCGCCGGGCGATCGGATCCAGTACGCAGGGCTCCAGGTGCGCGCGAGTTTTTCCGAGGATCCCACGCCCACGGGCGCGGGTAACATCGCCCTCGCGACGCTTCAGCTTCCGCAAAGCCCGCTTCTGCGCTCGGTGCGCGGACAGTTCCTTTGGCAGGCCGAGACGATCGTGGTGCCCTCGTTGGTCGCTCAGGTGTGCGGCGGAAACGCCGAAGCCACCCTGCGCCTGGAGAAGCCGAAAGATCTCCCCGTCTTCGACGCGACGGTGGTCCTCAAGGACCTCAACATCCCCGAACTGGCGCGGGCGGCCGGCGTCCGCGATCTGCCGCTCGTCGGGAAACTGCAGGCGCAGGTGCGGTTTCAGGGGGCGCTCGCTTCGCTCGGCGCGCCGAACGGGCTGGGGCAGGTCAAGGTGCGCGACGCGCGGCTCTTCCGCGCGCCGGGTCTTTCCCAGCTCGGCGGCTTGCTGAACCGGCAGGAGTTCTACGATCTACCCCTCACCGCGTGCGAAGCCGACTTCATCCTGCGCGCGAATCGCGTGGATCTCTCCCGGATTCAGGTCGCCGCCGCGGAGCTCGATCTCACGGGATCCGGCTGGCTCAATTTCAACGAGCGCACGGAAGAACTGCAGTTGAAGCTCGGCATCGCCCCGACGCTTGCGGCCTCGCTGCCTTCGGGATTGTTCGAGGGATTGCCCCGACGCGCTTCGGGCTGGGTGGAAGTCCCCTTCAGGATCTGGGGCAGCATGGATCGGCCGCAGAACGATCTCGTGGCCCGATTCGCGGCGATCCAGATGCGGGCGATCGGCGGCGCGGTCTTCGATCGCATCTTTCAGGCCGTCCCGAAAAACGCTCCGTGAACTCTGCTCCGCGCGGAATTCGAAGCGGCTATTTGAACAGGTTGCCGATTCCTTTGATGAGGTCTTTGCCCTCGTCGCCGAGGTTCTTCGCGGCGTCTTCGGCGCCCTTGAAAAGTTGTCCCGCGGATTTGGCGACGGCGCCGAGGCTTTCCTTCAGGACTTCGCCGATCACTTTTTGGGAAAGCTCGGGAATGGTGATTCCGTCTCCCTGGTCGCCGAGATGGGTGAGGTGAATCTCGGGGAGCGGAACCGACAGGGCCTTGCCTCCGAGCGGCGCGGTCGCCACGTGGATGCGCCCGCCGCGAATGACGAACTCGTCCACCTGAAGCCGCGTCTCGGACTTGGATGAACCGCCGCCGGAGAAACTTTGAATATTGTCCCGAATTTTCGTGAGATTGTTTCCGTCGAGGCCGCCTTCATACGTGATCTCGGGAGACTCGATGACGAGCGAGCGGACATGAATCTTTTTGCCGAAGAGGGAGCCGGGCGCCACCGCGACGCGGATCGTCTCGGCCTTGATCGCAGCGGGGGATTGGTATCCCTGGGGATTGCCGATCACAAGGCCCTTGAGCGCGCCGCTCCCGCTGAGCACGGAGATGCCGACGCTCCCGACGCGCACCTCGACCTGGGCGACCTTGGGGCCAAAAGTTTCCAGCGCGCGCTTTGTCGCGCCGCCGAGCAGGACTGCGCCGTAAAACCAGGAGGCGATCCCAAGAATGAGCAGGAGCGCCACAAGAATCAGGAGGATTTTCTTCATGCGTTCCAGCTTCGACGGAGAACCCTCGATGTCAAGCCGCCAGTCCTTCCCCAAATTCCCGCGTCAGGCGTGGAGGAGTCCATCCTCGGTCGAAGAACATGCGACGCCCTCGCCACATTTTGGGCTCAAGCCGCGGCCGCGGCGCCGCCGCCGCCGGTGCCCTCCCTCGCTTTGCGACCGAGCGGATTTTCCTCAAGCCCGGACGGTGGAAAGGGAGGGCGAGGCCGCCGGCCGAGCCGTTGCACCCTTCTCATGGGAAGTCTGGAATCTCGCTACGCCCCGCCCGCCCGGTCCTCCACGGAAGATGATAAGGGTTGCCCTCGAAAAATGGAGCGGATCCGTGGATTTGAGTTTCTGGCGCGCGGAAGAGGCGCGGGAGCCCGGAAGCCAGCCCCGCGTTGAAGTCGACGTGGACGAGGATCGGCGCCGCGATGAGGAGCGCCGCGAACCATCGGCGGGCGCAGTTCTCGGAATGGAAGCACGCTCGAAGAACGCGAGTCTCTTGGCGGATAACTTGAACACCCCTCAAGCCGAAGGTTTGCGCGCCGACACTTCCAGGCTGACGAGAAAATCCGCCACCCGCGCGCCGGATGGAAGGCGTGCGGCGATTTTCGATAGAGCGGATCGTTCCAGTCCGCCTTCGCATCGAGAAAATCCGCCTTCCGGTTCAGCGCGAGATCGGTCAATCCCGCCGCGCGCGCCATCCGCGCCGTTTCTTCAACGAGAACCGCGCCCGCCACGCACCCGACGAGCGCCTCGACCATTTCCGATACGGACGAAGGAAGCGGCTGCAACAGCGCGAGGTCGGAGACGGCCACGCGGCCGCCCGGTTTGAGCACGCACGCGATCTCGCGCCATACCTGCGGCTTGTCGGGCGAAAGATTGATCACCACGCAGTTGGAAATGACGACATCCACGCTCGCATCGGCCACCGGCAGGCGCTCGATTTCCCCCAGGCGAAACTCGACGTTGTCCAAACCGCTCTGTTTCCGGTAGGCCGCCGCGTTCCGCCGCGCCTTCGCGAGCATGTCGGGAGTCATGTCCACGCCGATGACACGGCCGGACTTCCCGACCTTGTGGCCGGCGAGGAACGCGTCGAAGCCTCCACCCGCGCCGAGGTCGAGCGCCGTCTCGCCGGGTTTCAGCGACGCAAGGGCGGTCGGGTTGCCGCAGGAAAGCCCCAGGTTCGCTCCCTCGGGAAGGGCCGCCAGTTCCTCGGCAGAGAAGCCGATCTTTCGGGCGAATTGTCCCGGCGTATCGCCGATCGCGCCGCAACAGGACTTTTTCGGTCTGCGGCGCGAATCCCCGTCCCGCGCGATCTTGCTGGAGCCTTTCCTGACCTTCTCACGGATCTGTTCTTGGTTCATCAAGCCTTACGGCGCCGCTTTTCCATGTCGTCCGCGCCGAAGCGCGCGTTGACGGCGCGCGTTGTCGGAGCGGACCACGCGGGTGGCGCAGCCGCACGCCTCCATGATGCAAGGCGTTTCGAGATGATAAAAGACGCGCGCCCCCTCGCGCCGGTCGCTGAGGATGCCGGCGGCCTTCAATCTCCCGAGATGACGGGAGATATTGGACGGGTCGACCGGCGCCAGGCGGCAGAGATCGTTCACGCATCGGTCCTTCGTCTGGAGCGCCTCGACGAGGAGGATCCGGATCGGATGGGCGAGCGCCTTGAGCACCTCGGCGTGGGCCCGCGCGCGCGCGCGCGCTTCATCGCCATGTTCATGCGGAATACCGATGCGATTTTGCGCATATTGTCACTCATAGATCGCCGCCCCGCATCCCCGCTGAAGGGCGGGTCCGGAAATTAAGGTGACGCGGGCGGGAGGGCGAAGGGATGCCGCTCGCGGTATTCGCCGGGCGTGAGGCCGGTCGCCTTTCGGAAAACTTTGGTGAACCAGCTCTGGTCGCAAAAACCGCAGTCGAGCGCGACGGCGAGAATCGGGCGGTCGGAGCGCGCGAGGAGTTCGCGCGCCTTGTTGACGCGGAGGCGGTTGAGCGTTTCGGTGAACGTCTGGCCGGTCTGCTCCTTGAGGAGGCGGGAGAAATGGCTGGGCGAAAGGCAGGCGGCCTTCGCCGCGTCGTCGCGTCCGATCTCCTCGTGGAGATGCGTCTCCATGTAGCGGAGGCCGTTTTTGAGGAGCACCGTGTTCGGGTACTTGCGGTTGTCGCGGATGCCGTCCATGAGCCGCTCGAGCATGTCGGTCAGCCAGTGGCAGAGCGGTTCTTCGTCCTGGATCGCGGCGACGGCGGAAAGCGATTCGTAGTTGGCGCCGAGGAGTTCGGCGGGTTCGCCGCCCGCTTCGACGGCCGTGCGGCACATCATGACGACCAGTTCGAGGACGAAGCTCTTGACGAGCTCGAGCCGATGGCGGCCGAGGTGATAGATCCCGACAAGCACGCGGTTGATGATTTCGCGCGCGGCGGGGCGTTCGCCGCTCTTGATCGCGGCGAGGAGGCCGGGTTCTTCGCGCAGGTAGATGGCCCGGATGCTGTCGTAGCCTCCGTCCTTCAGGCTATGAAGCGCCACGGCGCGCCGGCGTTCCCGTTCGGTGTGCTCCCGCCGCAGGGTCAGGTGCGCGGCGTTGGTCACGTGGTGGCGGATGGCGAGGTCGAGCAGGGCGCTGCAGGCCTTCCGGATCGCCGGCGAACGCGCCGGGGCGGTGGTGAGCCGGGGACCGACGGCGACCAGTCCGCCGAGCACTTGGGCGTTGTGCATGATCGGCACGCCCCAGATCAGGCGGTCTTCAGGGCCGACCTGGATGCAGGGTTCCCCCCAACGGAGCGCTTCGTCGAGCGTTCGACGCAGGGACGCGGCGCACGCCTTCCAGGGCGGCCCGCTCCGGTCGCCTCGGGCGGCATGCTGACGGCGTCCTTCCGCGTCCACGCAGAGAAGGTCGCATTGTGTGGCGCGCCGATAGTCGCGCCGCAGGCGCATGAAGAGAGAGGCGGAGAGAGGCGCGGCCACGGGGCGAGATCCAGAGAACGGAATGTTTTTTTTGATGAAACGCCTGGGGAACGGGATCGCGGGATATCGCGGCCGGCGCGCCGGTTTTCCGTCGCGAGTCTCCGCGATCCCGCGATTTCTCCAGCGGGGGGGGCGTCGCGGGATTTTGCCCACGACTTTGGGCGGAAGGCGAGGACGGACTCCGCGCCGCGGATCAGACGCGGGAGATCCGGGAGACGGACGGGGCGGGGGCGGCGAACGCCGCGTCGAGCGGACAGTTCGAGGGATTCCGCAACAGGAGCGTGGCGACGAAACCTGCCGCCAGCAAAAGGGCGCCGAGCAGGAAGACCTGGGAGGCCGCCTGTTCGGGGCGATGATCTTTGAGCCAGGCGACGATTTGAGGGCCCGCCACTCCCGCGGCGCCCCAGGCGGTGAGCATCGCGCCATAGATTTCCGCCATGCGCCGCGCGCCGAAGGTTTCCATCACGAACGCGGGCATCACGCCGAATCCGCCGCCGTAGCAGAGGAGCACGGCGCCGACGAGGAGGCCGAAGAGAAGAGGGGACTTCACGAAGCGCAGCCCGAGGAAGATCGCGGCCTGCGCGAGGAGCATCGCGCGAAAGGCGTTGGCGCGGCCGAAGCGGTCGGAAGCGGCGCCCCAGGCGAAGCGGCCGAGGCCGTTGCATACGGAGCTGCCCGCGATGAGGGTTGCGCCCGCGGCGGCAAGTTCCGCGGCGTTCATCGCGGGGTGCGCGGCGCGGAGGACCTCCTGGAGCAGGGGAGATTGGAAACCGATCAGCATGATCCCCGCGAGGATGTTGCAGAAGAAAACGGCCCACAGGATCGCGAAGCGCCACGACCACACCTCGCGGTTCGCGAGGCGCAACTCGGCGGGGAGATCGCGCCAAGAGCGTCGCTCTTCGCGATCGTCCGGCGGACGGTTCAGCCGCGCGCCGAGCGGGAGCGCGACGAGGAGAAAGAAGATCCCGAACCCCGAAAAGACGACGGCGAGATTGCCGCCGCCGAGCGCGGCGAGCGCGGGCGCAAGCGCTTTCGAGGCGAGGAGCGCCCCGAGGCCGAAGCCCATGATGACCATCCCCGTCGCGAACCCTTTGCGATCGGGAAACCAGCGCGCGACGGTTGCCACGGGCACGACGTAACCGAGCCCCGCGCCGAGGCCGCCGCAGACGCCGTAGCCGACCCAGAGGAGCGGCAGGACGCGGAACGCCACGGCTGCCGCCGCGAGGAGATGGCCGATCGCGAAGAGGAACGCGCCGCTCATCGCGAGCGCGCGCGGGGTGACGCGGGGAAGGAGGAGCCCGCCGAGCGCGGCGCCCGTGCTGAGAAAAAAGATCGCGAGGCTGAAGGCCCAGACCACCTCGCCATGGTTCCATCCGTAGGCGTCCACGAGCGGTTTCTGAAAAAAACTCCATGCGTAGAGCGTCCCGAGGCAGAGGTGCAGACCCGTGCCGGCGGCGGCGACGAGCCATCGGCCGCGCGGCGGAATCCAATCGGTGTGGGCATGGGACATCGGCGTCGAGTCTTTCGAAAACGGCGGTCGGGGTCTTGTGTTTCGAGGCGATTCTTTGGTGTTCCGGTGCGGAAAGGAGGAGAGGAACACCCAAATCCACGGATCAGCTCGATTTTCAGAGAGCAACCCTCCTCATCATCCATGGAGGATCGGAGGGGTGGGTTGTGTCGAGATTTCAGACTCTCCAC
>JABWAM010000123.1 GCA_013360985.1 Verrucomicrobiia bacterium
GCGCGCGCGCGCGCGCCGCCCAACGCGCAGGGTCGCCGCCTTGCCAAGCCATCCGGCGCGCGCCGGCGAGAAAGCGGCGGTTCAGCGCGTCTTCCGAAGTGAAAAAGGCGCGGAAAAATCGGCTTGGAGATCGCGGCATGCGGACACCTTGCCAGGAGCGTCTCGACGGCGCAACGTTCAGCTCGCGAGAAAAATCGAGTTGCGCAAAAGCGGTTTTGAGCGGATAGAGTGCCGCGCCATGTCGAAGCGGCTGATTATCGCCGAGAAACCCAGCGTTGCCGGAGACCTCGCTCGCGCATTGGGCAAGTTCAAAAAGTCGGAGGGATTCTACGAGAGCGGCGACGCCATCGTCACCCACGCGGTGGGCCACCTCGTCGAACTCTTCATGCCGAACGATTTCAAACCCGAGTGGCGCTTCTGGAAGCTCGAAAATCTCCCGATGATCCCGGAGGAGTTCCGCCTCAAGCCGATCGAGAGGACGAAGCCGCAGTTCAATACCGTCGTCCGCTTGATTAAACGCAAGGATGTCAACGAACTGGTGAACGCCTGCGACGCGGGCCGCGAAGGCGAACTCATCTTCCGCTATCTCTACGCGCTCTCGGGAACAAACAAGCCGTTTTCTCGCCTCTGGCTCTCCTCGATGACCGCCGAGTCCATCCGCGAAGGGTTCAAGGCGCTCCGCGCGGCGTCCGAGATGCAGGGGCTCGCTGACGCCGCCGTCTGCCGCAGCGAATCCGATTGGCTCATCGGAATCAACGGCACTCGAGCCTTCACCTGCCGCATCTACGGGCGCGTGGGCGCGCAGATGTGCACCGTCGGACGCGTGCAAACCCCGACGCTCGCGATTGTGGTGGACCGCGAGAACACGATCCGCGAATTCAAAAAACGCCCGTTTTGGGAGGTCGTCGCCACGTTCACCTGCGCCGCCGGGTCGTACGAAGGACGATGGTTCGACCGCGCGTTCAAGAAGGACGAGAAGGATCCGGAAAGGAAAGCGGAACGGATCTGGGAAGAGGCGCGCGCGCAGGAGATCGTCGCGCGCGTCCTCGGCAAGACGGGCGAAGTCGCCGAAGAAAAGAAGGCGACCACCCAACTCGCGCCGCTGCTCTACGATCTCACCACGCTCCAGCGCGAATGCAACGCGCGCTTCGGGCTTTCCGCGAGCCGCACGCTGCAGATCGCGCAGGCGTTATATGAACGCCGCAAGGCGATCACCTATCCCCGCACCGACTCGCGCGCGCTCCCCGAGAATCACCTCGGCGTCGTGCGCCAAACTTTGACGAACCTCAAAGACGGCGCCGCGGAAGGAGGCGCCAACCCGTACGCCCCCTTCGCGGGGCGGATCCTCGAGCAAGGGTGGGTCCGCCCGAACAAGCGCATCTTCAACGACGCCAAGGTCTCCGACCATTTCGCGATCATTCCCACCCACGAATGCCTGCGCCACCATCTCGTGGACCTCGAGGCAAAGGTTTTCGACATGATCTGCCGGCGGTTCCTCGCCGTGTTCTATCCCGCCGCGGCGTTCGAGGTGACCACGCGGATCACCACCGTCGAAGGCGAGCCTTTCAAGACCGAGGGAAAAATCCTCAAGGAACCCGGATGGCTCGAAGTCTACGGACGCGATCAGCAGCCCGAGGGGCAGATTCCTCCCGTGAAACCCGGCGAACACCCGCTCGCCGACCCCGTCCTTTCGAAGGCCCTCGAGACGAAGCCTCCGGCCCGCTACACGGAGGCGACCCTCCTCAGCGCGATGGAGGGCGCCGGAAAACTCCTCGACGACGAGGAACTCGGCGAGGCGATGAAGGAGCGCGGACTCGGCACGCCGGCGACGCGCGCCGCGATCATCGAACAGCTCCTCGCCCAGGAGTATCTGCATCGCCTCGGACGCGATCTCGTCGCGACTTCGAAAGGGATTTCGCTGATCCAGATGCTCCGCTCGATTCCTGTGCCCGAGCTGACCTCCCCGCAACTCACGGGCGAGTGGGAATCTCAGCTCCGGGAAATGGAGAACGGACGGCTCCCTCGCGCGAAATTCATGGAGCAGATTCGCGAAATCACGCGGCGGATCGTGGAGGACGCCCGCAAATACGACGACACGAAGTTCGAATCGAAGGTGGCGATCGAGGCGCCCTGTCCGAAATGCGGAGGCAAGATCCGCGAGACCTTCAAATGGTTCGCCTGTGCCGCCTGCGATTTCCTCGTCTGGAAAAGCATCGCCTCGAAAAGCCTGACCGTCGCCGAGGTCGAGGAGCTTCTCCGCGAGAAAAAAATCGGTCCGCTCGACGGCTTCCGCAGCAAGGCGGGCAAACCGTTTCAGGCGATGCTCGTGATCGGCGCCGATTTCAAGGTCTCGCTGGCTTGGGACCATGCCGGCGGCGGCGCCCCCGGCAGCCCCCTCGAAATCACGAGCGATAAAGTCTTCGGCCAATGCCCGGTCTGCGGCGCGTCGGTGCGTGAAACGGCGATGGCTTGGTGCTGCGAGAAACGCGCGAAGGAGCCGCCCGAATGCGAGTTCCGGATTTCGAAGAAGATCAAGGGGAAAGACATCCCTCCCGAGCAACTGGAAAAGCTCCTCGGCGAGGGAAAGACGGATCTGATCGAAGGCTTCATTTCGGCCAAGCACCGGCCGTTTAAGGCGCATCTGACGATGGCCAAGGGCGGCAAGCTGGGTTGGGAGTTCGCCCCGCGCGCGGGAGTTCGAAGGAAAACTGCGCCGCGCGCGGAGACCCCCGCCGCGCCGGTCGCCCAGGGATTGACGGAGGCGACGACCGTCCCTCGTCGCGCGCGATCGAAAAAGGGCGGTGCAACGAAGAAATCGGCGAAATCTGACGGCCCCGAAGAGGGGAAGGCTGGGCGGAAGGCGTGATCGTCGGTCGCACCCTCTCTTTCCGCGACAAGTTCAAAAAGTTGCGGCGGCGTCGCCTCCTTCTTCGCCGGGGATGATCTCTCGCGCGTCTCGCGCGGTCAGAGACGAGCCCAAATCCACGGATCCGCCCCATTTTCAGCGAGCAACCCTCCTCATCATCCATGGAGGACCGGGTGGGCGGGGCGCATCGAGATTCTGGACTCCTCACAAGATGTGGCGGCTCGGGCGGCGGCCTCGCCCTCCCTTTCCGCATTCCGTGCTTAAGGAAAATCCACTCTGTCGCGAAGTGAGGGAGGGCGCCGGCGACGGCGGCGCCGCAGCGGCTTCAACACAAAACAAGGTGAAGAGGTCACCCATTTCTCGATCGAGAATGGGTTTCCCCATGCCTTACGCGGAGATTTGGGACGAGGGAAGGGCCTTGCGAGGCTCCGGACCGGCGGGTAAGAGGACGAGGGTCCATGGGCGTCCTTCACCGCCATCTCCTGGCTTCGCACCTCGTCAACCTCGGGATGACGCTGGCGGTGTTCACCTTCGTGCTCTTGCTGGGGAACATCTTCAAGGATTTGGTGGCTTTGCTGGCGAACCGCACGATTGACGCGTGGACCATCGGACACTTCTTCCTGCTGCTGGTTCCCTACGTGCTTTCCTTCTCGATGCCCATGGCCCTGCTGGCCGCGACGCTGTTGGTGATGGGATCTTTTTCGGCGGACGGCGAGCTCACGGCCTGCCGGGCAACGGGGTTGAGCTTTCTCCAGATCACCGCCCCGCTCTTCGGCGTCGCCGCCGCGCTTTCTCTCGCGTGCCTCTGGGTGAACTGCTTCGTCGCGCCAGGGATGAAGTATCGCTTCAACCAGGCCTTCGTGGAGATCGCGCTGAAAAATCCGATCTCGCTCCTCGAGGAAGGAACGCACATCCGGGATTTCCCCGACATGGTGCTCTATATCGGACGACGCGATATCCGGAAAAACATGCTCTACGACGTCCGCATCACCTCGCTGGCGAACAACGAAATGTCCCAAGAAATCCACGCGGAACGCGGCGCGCTTTCGGTGGATCCGGTCCAACTCAAGCTGCATCTTCGTCTCTTCAACGCGCAGATCGATCAGCGCGATCCGACCGACCCGGACAATATCGAGAAACGGAAATACGGCATGACCGTGGCGGAGTATCCCTTGGAACTGGATCTCGCCAAGCTCGTGGACCAACGACGGGCCGTGAAGGAGGCGCACCACTGCTCCTCGACCGATCTCTGGCGTCAGGCGCGACGCCTCGGAGAACATGGGGTGCATCCCACGCCGATGTTGGTGGAGCTCCATAAACGGCTCGCTCTCGGCGTCGCCTGCTTCGCGTTCGCGACGGTGGCCGTGCCGCTCGGCGTGCGCGTCCATCGCCGCGAGACATCCATCGGAATCCTGATCAGCCTTCTCTTGGCTGTCGCGTACTACTTCCTCGTGCTCTTCGCGGAAGGCCTGAAGCGCAGCCCGCACCTCTATCCCGAACTCGTGGTCTGGTTCCCCAATCTCGTCTTCCAGGCCTTCGGCGTCTTCCTCTTGTGGAAACAGCAGAGGGCCTGATCGCGCCCAAAAGCCTGCGCTTCAGGTCTTGGCGTAGATTTCGCTGCCTTTCTCCGCAAACTCGCGGCTTTTTTCGTTCATCCCCTTCGCCAGGGCCTCCTGCGCGGAAACGCCTTGCTCCGCCGCGTATTTTCGCACGTCCTCGGTGATCTTCATCGCGCAGAATTTCGGTCCGCACATGGAACAGAAATGCGCCGACTTGGCGCCCTCCTGCGGCAGCGTCGCGTCGTGATAAGCCCGCGCCCGCTCCGGATCGAGCGAGAGATTGAACTGATCTTCCCATCGGAATTCGAAACGCGCCTTGCTGACCGCGTTGTCGCGGAGTTGCGCGCCGGGATGGCCTTTCGCGAGATCGGCGGCGTGCGCGGCGATCTTGTAGGCGATCACGCCCTCGCGCACGTCGTCGCGGTCCGGGAGCCCGAGGTGTTCCTTGGGCGTCACGTAGCAGAGCATCGCCGTGCCATACCACCCGATCATCGCCGCGCCGATCGCGCTCGTGATGTGATCGTAGCCCGGCGCCACGTCGGTCGTCAGCGGCCCGAGCGTGTAGAACGGCGCCTCGCGGCACGCCTGAAGCTCCAGATCCATGTTCTCCTTGATGCGATGCATCGGGACGTGGCCGGGCCCCTCGATCATCACCTGGCAATCGTGTTCCCAGGCGACCTTCGTGAGTTCGCCGAGGGTCTCCAACTCCGCAAGCTGGGCTTCGTCGTTCGCGTCGGCGATCGCGCCGGGGCGCAACCCGTCGCCGAGGCTGAAGGCCGCGTCGTACGCGCGCAGGATCTCGCAGATCTCGCGGAAATGCGCGTAGAGGAAGTTTTCGCGGTGATGGGCGAGGCACCACTTCGCCATGATCGATCCGCCGCGGCTCACGATGCCGCACGCCCGTTGCGCGGTCAGCGGGACGTAGCGGAGGAGCACGCCCGCGTGGATCGTGAAGTAATCCACCCCTTGCTCCGCCTGTTCGATCAGCGTGTCGCGATAAAGTTCCCACGTCAGGTCCTCGGCGATTCCGCCGGTTTTTTCGAGCGCCTGATAGATCGGCACCGTCCCGATCGGAACGGGCGCGTTGCGCAAAATCCATTCGCGCGTCTCATGAATGTTTTTCCCCGTGGAAAGGTCCATCACCGTGTCCGCGCCCCAGCGCGTGGACCAGCGCATCTTTTCCACCTCCTCCTCGATCGAGGACGCGAGCGCCGAGTTGCCGATGTTCGCGTTGATCTTGACGAGGAAGTTGCGGCCGATCGCCATCGGCTCGCTTTCGGGATGATTGATGTTCGCGGGGAGGATCGCCCGCCCGCGCGCCACTTCGTCGCGGACGAACTCGGGCGTGATCTGCCGCGGAATCTGCGCGCCGAAATTTTCGCCGGGATGCTGATGGAGAAGGCGGCGCGTGTCGCCCCGCTGTCCGCGCGAACGCGTCCCATGGGCTCCCTCGCCCGCTTCATAAACCGTTTCCCAGGCGGCCGCGCGTCCGAGGTTTTCCCGGATCGCCACGAACTCCATCTCCGGCGTGATGATCCCGCGCCGGGCGTAGGCCATCTGGGTCACCGTCCGCCCCGCCTTGGCGCGAAGCGCGCCGCGCGCGCCCTTGTTTTTAGGGCGCATCTCTTCGACATCGCCGCGCGCGAGGATCCACGCGCGGCGCAGCGCGGGAAGCCCTTTGCGGACGCTGCCGCGAAACGCAGGGTCGCCCCACGGACCCGACGTGTCGTAAAGCCGCACCGGTTCATTGACCTCGATCTTTCCGTCGGCAAGGCGCGTGGGCGAAAGGTCCACTTCCCGAAACGGGACGCGCACGTCGGGATGACGCGTCCCCTTCACGTAAACGCGCCGGGAATTCGGCAAAGGCTTGGAGGCGTCCAACGCTCTCTTGGACGTCGTCTTGGGGGTCTTCGTTTTCATGGAAATCAAAAAGCCATCCCGAACGGAAATCCGCCGCTCTGGGATGGCTTCTGGCGCATGAAGTCGCTCCCTTCGGCGGCATGACCCGCATCAGGTTCAAAGGGTCGTCCCGGATCCTCGGGACCTCTCAGCCCCGAACGCCGTCGGGGCTCCCCTGGGTTGATGGTCGGAAAGAACGCGCGCCGCCTACGATTCGAACGAGGTGCCGCAACCGCAACTGCGCTTGGCGTTGGGATTGGAAACCTTGAAGCCGGCGCCCGTCAGGCCGTCCACGTAATCAATCGTGGCCCCGTCCACGAACGGAAGCGCCTTCGGATCCACGAGGATCTGCGCGCCGTTTTCGCCGACGACCACGTCGTCCGCGCCCGGTCGATCCACGCTCATCCCGTATTGCATGCCGGAACAGCCCCCCTTCTCCACGGTGAGGCGCACGACGGCGCCGGGTTTCCCCGCGACGAGGTTGCGGACCTGTTCGGCTGCGTTGGCGGTCAACGTGATCATGCCGAGGGAAAACCTAATCCCACCGCGCGGCGTGTCAACTCTCCGCGCAGGCCCGCACCTCCGCTTCCGCGCGCCCGCCGCCGGCGGCGGCGCGGCCGCGGCTTGAGCCCAAAATGTGGCGAGGGCGTCGCATGTTCCTCGACCGAGGAGGGACTCCTCCACGCCTGACGCGGGGATTTGGGTTCCTCCCAAATCCACGGATCAACTCCATTTTCAGAGGGCAACCCTCCTCATCATCCATGGAGGATCGGAGAGGTGGGTCGTGTCGAGATTTCAGACTCCCCACACGAAGGGTGTGATGGCTCGGCCGGCGGCCTCGCCCTACCTCGCTTCGCGATGAAAGGAAAATCGGCGGCGTGCCCCTCAGCCTCGTGGGAAAATCCCCCGGACGCATGGAGAAAGATATCGCACGGGAAAGGTAGGGCGAGGCCGCCGGCCGAGCCGTTGAGTTCAAAATGTGGCGAGGACCGAGGAGGGACTCCCCCACGCCTGACGCGGGGATTTGGGTTCCTGGATCTCCCTTGACCTCAACGCCCTCCTCCGTACCCCCCCACAGGAGGGTCACGATCTACCTGCCGGTCCCTGAACCGGCTAGCGAAAGGCGTAGCCCTTCCCGACCCGCCATCAGCGGGCGGCGAGGCAGTTCTGCGACAATGTCCTCCAATTCCCGCTCGCTCAGTTCACGAACGTGAGTCTCGCCCAAGATCGGAGCGGGCGCGTCTTCCGGCAAGAGGCTGACCGCTCCCGCGCATTCGCCGCCGATCCGTTCCAGCATGGCGAAATCGTTGCGCTCGCTGATTCCGAGAATGGCGGCGATCTGTTGCCTGGGCCCCTCGTCGGGGAGGATACCGGCGAAGAAAGGACGTGCGTGCTTTCCTCGGAACGGTTCACTCTGCAGCGGCAGCGACCGGGAAAGGGGCATGGCATCCGACCTGCCCGTCCATTCCGGGGCATAGCGGAAATCGAGAAGTCCGCTCTCATCCTCGTCCAGAGCGCCGACCCGCTCGCC
The DNA here is from genome assembly GCA_013360985.1 of Verrucomicrobiia bacterium. GTDB lineage: Bacteria > Verrucomicrobiota > Verrucomicrobiia > JABWAM01 > JABWAM01 > JABWAM01. The sequence goes on from JABWAM010000123.1 coordinate 7,856, forward strand.
ATTCAGGTAGACAATCAGCCGCTTCATGGCCTCTTGCCTCCGGCATCATCGCCGCTGAGGGACGTTGTCTCGATGGCAAGTCCAAGCGCCTGCAACACCTGGAGCGTCTTGCCGATCTGGCAGGTGGGCTTTCCCTTCTCCAGATCGACGATGAAGCGCAGCCCCGTGCCGCAGGTCATGGCCAGTTCCTTCTGGGTGATCTTCAGCTCCTTGCGCCGCGTTCGGATCGCCGTCCCGAGCTGTTCTGTGGTTTTTATCCTCATAGTTCCCGAGCGGGAATATCGCACGACCCTTGCGATCCGTCAACCGATATTTTACCGAACGGGAATATTTTGTCGAAGCCATGCCATCACGCGTCGAATTGTTCCCGAACGGTGCATTTCTGGCTGTGTGATGCGATCTCCACTACGGATGTTCTGCCCGTAGAACACGCCGCCGGAACTTTGTTCTGGGATGTTTTGACGGTTGAGGCGAGGAGTTTGATGAGTTCGATATGGCGGCCCGCAGACCCTCCGACTCCAACAGATACCAGGTCACGCTGAAGGCCGTCACGCGTCTCTTCTCCCGTTCAGCAAATCTGCGAGCGCGCTGCCATCAGCGACGTAGGGCGTGATGATCTCGCTGGCCAAGGCCAGCACCAGCCGGTTGCGGGCAAGCGCGGTGTCGCGGGTGGTGCGGCGAACCTCGGGCGGGCAGGCGGTGATGACCAGGATGCGGCCGTCGGCCAGAGACTCGCGTTCTTCGGCGGTGGGGCGATAGTCCGTCATGCCGCGCGCCAGCACCTTGACCACGCAGCCACGGCGCCGCAGCACCGAGCGCAGCACCTGCTGCTCCAGCGGCGAGTGAAAGCCGCTAAGGATCACGCGCCCGGCCTTGACCCACTCGGGCACCCGATCCAGGGTTTCCAGCAGAACATGGCCGGGGCATTCGCGGGAGGCAATCAGACCGAGCAGCGGTTCGCCCAGCAAAGCCGGGTTGCCGACGCCGAGGATGCTCGCCGCCGTGTCAGCGGAAAGGCGCGCGGCAAGACGCGACGGCAGGGCCCAAATCCCCGCGTAAGCGAGGATTTGGGGATTGAGAGAGGGGTTGGCGGCGGTTGATCTGGGTGGAGCGGTCCGTGACGAGGAGCGAGGGCTGTCGGGCTCGGCAGCGCGAAGCGACACCTCGGCGGCGAGAGGCGGCAGAGGTTCTGAGCGAACGCGGAAGGGAGACGTTGCGCTAGGAGAAGGCGGTCGCTTGAGTGGGCAGAGCGAAGACCTGCCAGAGGCGTTGGAAGCGCTCAATGGTGAAGACATCGGCGCACAGACGCAGAGACAACTTGCAGCCATAGCGGTTCATTCGGCCGGCGACATGAACCATGAGCAGGCGGTAGCGCTTGAAGCGCGCGAGGCGCTCCTCGCCCTGGAGGCAGAGGCCACGAATGGCGCTGGCGAGGTTGTAGGCCATCAGCGAAAGGCGGAACCAGGCGGCATTGGCGCCGAAGAGTTGGCTGGGCATGTGACCGCCCCCGAGAGCATTCTTGAGTTCGTCGTGGGCGTGCTCGACGGTTCCGGCCTTTTGGCGATGCCACTTCAGGAGGCGCGCTCCCTCCCAGTCCATGTTCGTGACCACCGCGAAATGCTGGCGATCGTACCCGTCGGCAAAAAGCTCCCCTTGCGGCTTGAGCAGCCTCAAGCCGACGTAGCGCAGGGGACGCAGGTGCTTGCGTTCGGAACGTTCCCCCGGCACGAAGTCGATCTCCGCCCACTGCCGTCGGGTGCCGTCGGGATCGCTCCCGCAACTCTTCCACTGCCCCTCTGGCACGGCTTCCATCGCCTGACGCAACTCTTTGCTGGTGACCGCGCTGATGCAGAAGCCGATTCGCCCTCCGGGTTCCTGGGCGCGCTCCGGCGCGTCAAGCCACTCCAAAAGCCTCTTCTCATGACACGCCGAATCCCCCCGAAAGTAGCGCTCCCGCAACGTCTCGGGCAGCGCCGCGAACGCTTCCCGCGCGCACGGCAGGGGTGCCTGCCGCGCCGGCACATTGCCGTCGCGAAACTCGTCGGCCACCAGCAGATCCGCCTCCGCCCAGTAGGCCACCATCGGCTGATACCCTTTCCCGCCCTCGTAGTGCGCGTACGCCGAGCGCTTATGACTCTCGATCAGCGTCGCGTCCATGTCCAAGGTTCCCACCCGTAACCCCGCCCCCTGCTCCTCGTAACGTCGCGCAATCCGACGCACCAACCCCGCCTGTACCCTTTGCAGCCCATCCAGCGCCTCGCTCGAAGGTACAATGAAGCTCAACTGCTGCTGCCGCGAGGGCCGCAAGGCCAGCAGCTTCTCGTCGTGAAAACGCTCCAGAAAACTCCTCACCGCCGTCACTTTCGGCAGGCAATAACCCAACCCTCGACGCAAACACTCGTCGCCCTCGATCCTCCGAAGATCCTCAGGACAGTCTCCCCCAAGCGTCTGCAACAACACCAGCGTCTCGACCAACTGTCCCTCGCTGTAACCTCGCTGCCGCAGCTTCAACGACAGGTTCGCCTCCACCAAACCCGCCAAACCCAACGAGCGCAACGCCCGAGAACTCGCCAAAAGCCCCCCATGCGGACTGCTCATCTCGCGCAGCGGGCGGGGATCCAACGCAAACGGAGTCTTTCGAAGAATAGGGATGGAAGCGGACATGCATAACCCATATTATATATATATGTCTCGGTCAAGCCCAAATCGCAAAAAATAGAGACGAAATCAGCCCCGCATGAAAATTACGCGGGGATCAGGG
>JABWAM010000124.1 GCA_013360985.1 Verrucomicrobiia bacterium
CGACGGCGTCGGGGGTGCGATGGGCGGACATGACGCGCACTTCGTGAGGCACGCCGAATTCGCCGAGGGTTTTGTGGCAGCGCTCCATGATTGCGAAATCGGATTCGCTGCCCATGAGGATCGCGACGCGCGGGGAGGACATGGGCGTATTTTTATCGAGAAGCGCGGCGGATGCCAAAGGGAAAACGTCTCTCAACGGAAAATGCCTCGCCCAGGGTGTTTTCGGCCTGGTGGGATTCATCGCCGCGGGGATCTTCCGCGCGCGCGCTTCGTCGGATGCGACGCCGCCCGACGCGCATTTGAAAATCGGCGCGCCATCTCTCAAGATTCCTCTGTCATGAACAACGATCGCTTGGCGATCTGCAATCATCGTCGGATGAAACGGATCAATGGCGCTATTCTGCTGCAATTGCTTCACTGCAAACCGGGGAATCGCGGATTGTCGATGAAATCGGACATTCCATTTTCGATCCGCGCGGCGCGCGATGTTCATGCGGACGGCGTGGGTGTCTTGAGGCGATCGCTTCCCTTGACATCATTCGTCGAGCCATCAGTCGCTCCACCCATCGTCCTCTTTCCCGCCTGACGGTTCCCGTGATCGCGCGGATGCTTGATGAGGGCAACCGTTCGGCGCGGGCGGTGGCGCGCAATGCCGCGCGGGCGGTGGGCTTGGTGGTGGCGAACCTCGTGGATGTGGTCAATCCTTCCCACGTGGTGATCTCGGGAGAAACGGCGCGTCTGGGCCCGTTTTTTCAGCAGGCGCTGGATGAGGCGCCGACGGAGTTTGTGATCCCGATTTTTCGCGAGAAGCTGCGGCTTGCGCCCACTCGATGGGGAGATGACGTCGCGCTCTTGGGGGCGGCGGTCGGAGTCTTTCAAACCGTGCTGGATCTTTGACGGGCGGCCGGAGGCGAGGGGGAGTCGGATGGCGGCCGGCGCCGAAAGGGTTTGGAGTTGCGGCGAGATGGCGCCTGCGGGGTGAAAATGGTGGGCAGGGATGGATTCGAACCATCGAAGGCCGAGGCCAGCAGATTTACAGTCTGCCCCGTTTGACCGCTTCGGTACCTGCCCGGGGCGTCGCGGCGGGTTCGCCGCGAAGGCTCACTATCCTTTGGCCGTTCTCGCGCCGCAAGCGGAAAGCGTCGCCGCCGCGCTTTGAGGTTGCGGCCCCGAGGGAAAAATCGTTTGCTTCCGGCGCAGATGAAGGGCGAATCGATGGGGGCCGGCATGTGGAGGTCGCTGTGGATCGCGGCGCGCGAGCGTTTCGCGCGCCACGATCTGCAGCCGCTTCCGCTGCGAGGCGTCTTGCGCGACTATGCCCGCGCGCAGTTTGCCGCCGACGCGCGCGCGGCGTTCAACGTGGCGTTCGTCGCCTTTCCGCAAGGGATGGCCTACGCCTTGATCGCCGGTTTGCCGGTCTGGTACGGGATCTACGGCGGAGCGGTCGCCTCGGTGGTCGGCGGTTGTTTTGGGAGCAGTCGCCACACGATCCTCGGCCCGACGAACGCCTCGGCGATTCTCGCGCTCACGGCGTTCGCGGCGCTTCCCGAGGGATACTCTCCGGAACGCGCGGTGAGTCTGCTCTGCCTGATGGTGGGCGCGGTCCTCCTGGCGGGCGCATTTCTGCGTCTCGCGAGTCTGACCCAGTACGTCTCCCACAGCGTCCTGACGGGCTACGTCGCGGGGGCGGCGGTCCTCATCATTGCGAACCAGCTTCATCATGTCTTGGGAGTGACGATTTCGCGTTCGGCGAGTCTGATCGAGGTGTGTCTGCGCACGGCGAAAGCGCTGCCGGAGACGAACGAATTTTCTCTGCTCTTCGGGGGATTGGCCTTGGCCATCTGGCTCTTGTGCCGCCGGCGGTTTCCGAGGATGCCCGCCGTCGCCGTGGCTTTGGCGGGATGCGCGGCGGTCGCGTGGGGCGTCCGCGCGTGCGGTCTGGAAGTCCGGACACTCGCGCCGTCGTCTTTCGGGAGCTGGAGCTTCACCGTGCCGCGGGTGGATCCCGAGCTCATCAATCTCCTGTCGAGTTCGGCCCTCGCGATCGCTTTCGTGGCGGTGCTCGAGTGCTCTCTGATGGCGCGGACTTTGGCGCATCGCTCGGGGGATCCGGTGAACGGGAACCAGGATATGATGAGCCTCGGTCTAGCCAACGCGGCCTGCGGATGGCTGGGAGGGATGGCCGCCTCCGGCTCGTTGACGCGCTCCGCGCTGAATTGGACGAGCGGGGCGGTGACGCCGTTCGCGAGCGTGCTCTGCGGAACGCTCTGCGCGGTCGGCGCGCTTTTCTTGGGGCCGCTGGTGGGGTGCGTGCCGTTGAGCGCGCTGGCGATGATGGTGATCTGCATCGCCGGGTCGCTCGTTCACCCGCGCCAGATCCGCGTCGCCTTGCGGGCGACGAAATCGGATGCGGCGGTCTTTCTCACGACCTTCCTCGCGGCTTTGCTCGCGCCGTTGGACTTCGCGATCTTCCTTGGGACGGGGGCCTCGCTCGCGCTTTTTCTCCGCAAGGTTCGCAGCCCGGCGCTCGCGGAATACACGTTTGACGAGGAGGGGCAGTTGCGCCAGCTCGAGGACAAGGCGGGGCGGGCGGATCCGCAGATCTCGATCGTGCACGTCGAGGGAGAACTCTTTTTCGGCGCGGCGGAAGTCTTCCAGCAACAGATTCGGATTTTGGCCAAAGATCCGGAGATCCGGGTGGTCATTTTGCGGCTCAAGAACGCGCGGCATCTCGACGCCACGAGCGTGCTCGCTCTCGAGGATCTCGCGCGGTTTCTCGGCGAAACGGGGCGCGCCCTGCTGGTCTCGGGCGTGATGCGCGACGCGATGCGCGTCTTGCGCAACTCGGGCCTGATTCCTATTATCGGACGGCAGAACATCTTTGTGGGGTCCGCGACGAACCCGAACGTTTCGACGCGCAAGGCGTTGATGCGCGCTCAGGAACTCCTGGGCGGCAGGGAGGCCTCGATTCGGATCTTCGCGGAGGCGCCGCGCGGCGCGAACGAGGAATCAATGGATGACGAAGGAACGAATCATCGTTGAGGCGGAGGCGGAAACGGAGGAGGGGCTGCCCGAAGAGCTCGAGCGGCTGCGCCTGCTCGTGGAAGAAACGCGCGACTGGATTTGGGAGATCGGGCCCGACCTGCGCTACACCTACAGCAGCGCCCAAGTGCAGGCGATCTTGGGATACGACGCTTCGGAAGTGATCGGCCGCGCGCCGTGGGATTTTATGCCGCCCGAAGAGGCGGCGCGCGTGAAGGCGCTGCTCGAGCCGAGAATTGCCGCGCGGCAGCCGATCCTCCTCGTCGAAAACGTCGCGCTCCATCGCGATGGACGCCGCGTGACCCTCGAGACGAGCGGCAAACCCTTTTTCAACCGGGAGGGCGTCTGGCTCGGATACATCGGGGTGGATCGCGACATCTCGCGCCGCCGGCAGACGGAGGATGCGCTGCGCGAGAGCGAACGCCGCTTTTCGACGCTGATGGACAATCTCCAAGGCATGGTCTATCGCTGCCGGGACGACGCGAAGTGGACGATGGAGTTCGTGAGCGCGGGGGCGCTTTCCTTGACCGGATGTTCGCCGGAGGCCTTGATTCAGAACGCGCAAAGGTCTTACGACGACCTGATTCATCCCGAGGACCGCGCGACGGTGCGCGCCGAGGTGCGCAAGGCGATCGCGCTTCGCGCGCCGTTCCAGATCACCTACCGCCTCACGACTCCGCAAGGGGCGGAGAAATGGGTGTGGGAGCGCGGGCGCGGGGTGTTCGGCGCAGATGGCGCGCTGACCGCGATCGAGGGGTTCATCATGGACATCTCGGAGCGCATTCGGTCCGAGCACGACCGGGCGCGCGCCGACGCGCAGATGCGGCGTCTGGCGAAGCTCGAGAGCCTCGGGGTGCTCGCCGGAGGGGTCGCGCACGAGTTCAACAACCTCCTGACGGCGATTCTCGGCAACGCGGAGGTGGCGTTGACGAAACTTCCGGAAGAATCTCCGGCGAGGAGCAATCTCGAACTCATCTGTCGGACGGCCCTTCGCGCCTCCGAGTTGAGCCGTCAGATGATGGCGTATTCGGGGCAGGGCGGCGTTTCTCTCGGAGAGACCGACCTCAAAGAGCTCGTCGTCGAGTCGGCGCATCATCTCGAGCGGCTCCTTCCGGAGGGCGGCCGCCTCGAGTATCGGTTCGAAGAGGCCGTGCCGCGGTTGCGCGCGGATTCCGCGCAGATTCGCCAAGCGCTCATGAGCCTCGTCGTCAACGCTTCCGAGGCCGGCCCGCCGTCCGGAGGGATCGTGACGGTGAGCGTCGGGAAGGGGGATCTGCGGCGCGCGGACTTCAAGGCGATGGTGCTCGACGAAGGGCAAGCCGAAGGGCGCTACGCGTATCTCGAAGTCGCCGACAAGGGGACGGGGATCGAGGCCACGGTCCGTTCGCGGATCTTCGACCCGTTTTACTCGACGAAGTTCGCGGGGCGCGGGCTCGGCCTGGCGGCGGTGCTCGGTGTCGTTCGGGCGCATCGCGGCGCGATTCGGGTGACGAGCGAGCCGGGGCGCGGGAGCGCTTTTCGGCTCTACTTTCCTTGCGCGTCCGTCGTTTCTTGACGCCCGGTTTCTCTATGCCCAGAGTCGCGCGCATGCCAGCTCCCCTGCGCTACGCCATCGTCGGGACCGGAGGAATTGCGCGGCATCATCTGAGCCAGGTCCTGGAGCGCGGCGGGATCGAAGTGGTCGGCTTCAGCGATCCGTGCGCGGCCAGCCTCGAGCGTTTCGGCGCGGCGCATCCGAAAGCCGTCCGGCATCGCGATCCGCGCGTCATGCTCGCGAAGGCGGCGCCGGACCTCGTTTCGATCTGCGCGCCGAACCGGAACCACTGCGCGCTCGTCCTCGCCGCGCTGGCGGCGGGGGCGCATGTGATCTGCGAAAAGCCGATGGCGATGACGCTCGCCGAGGCGCGCCGCATGGAGGCCGCGCGCCGCCGCGCGCGGCGTCACGGGCTCATCAACTTCAGCTACCGGAACTGCCCCTCTTTCCGCTTTGCGCGCGAGATGATCGCGGCGGGAGAGATCGGGAGGATCCAGCGGGTGAACGTGGTCTATCTCCAGAGTTGGCTCGGGGTCTCCTCGGCGCGCTTTTCCTGGAGAAACGACCGGAAGATCGCGGGGTTCGGCGCGCTCGGAGACCTCGGCGCGCACATGATCGACGCCGCGCGTTTCGTCAGCGGCTTGGAAATTCGCCGCGTGATCGGTCTGGCTCGGACGCTTGTGCCGAACATGCCGGACGCGCATGGAAAACCGCGCGCCGTAACGACGGACACCAACGCCGCGTTTCTCGCGGAGTTTGAGGGCGGAGGGATCGGGACCTTCGAGACCTCCCAGACGGCGATCGGTTACGGCAATCATCACCGCATCGAGATCAGCGGCTCGCGCGGGACGATCGCCGTCCTCTCCTCGGACGACAAACAGATCTGGATGAATCTGGGCGATCGCCTGTCGCGCTACGCTTCTTGGACGACAAGCTTGCCCGAGGTGGCGGTCCCGACGGGATTCGTGAGCGCCCAACCGCCGCCGTCGCCGGCCGTCTTGGCGGACGTCCTCCGCGGGGCGAAGCATGCCTATCCGACGTTCGCGGACGGCGTCCGGGTCCAGGCGGTGTTGGCGGCGATCCAGCGTTCGGAGAGGAACGGACGCTGGGCAACCCTCTGATCTTTCTCGCATCCATGGAGGATTCGGCCAAGGGATCGCGCTGGACGGTGTACCGGCGCGCGTTGCGCTATTATCGTCCGCACGCCGGCGCCACCGCCGCGGCGGCGGTCTTCGTCCTGTTGGGGATCGGCGTGAACCTGCTGAAGCCGTGGCCGCTCAAGTACATCTTCGACGACGTCCTGGGCAAATCCGCGGAGGGCGCGGCTTCGGCGGGCTTTCATGACGCGCGGGTCCTGGTGTTCTGGTGCGCGGCGATGGTGGGGCTGCATCTGGTCTGGGGCGTCTTCAATTTCGTCAGCAACTATCTCCTGGTGGAGGTTGGCCTCCGCGCGCTGGCGCGGGTGCGCCGCGATCTCTTCGCGCACCTGCAGCGGTTGTCGCTGAAGTTCCACGACGCGCGCAGCTCGGCCGACTCGATGTTTCGCGTGAGTTATGACGCGCAAGCGATCCAATCCATCTTCAACCGCGGGTTTTCGAGCGTTTTTTCGACCGCGGTGACCTTCGCGGGAACCGTGGCGGTGATGATGCGGATGAACGGGGAGTTGACGCTTCTCGCGCTCGGGATCGCTCCCGTGCTCGGGTTCGCGATCTGGTTTTACGCGGACCGCATCCGCCGCCAGTCCACGGCGATTTCCGAAAGCGACAGCGCCCTTTCGGCGCGGGTGCAGGAGGGGTTGAGCGGCATCCGCATCATCCACGCCTTTGGGCGCGAGGACTACGAGATCCAACGTTTCGAGGAGCAGTGTCGGAACAGCCTCCGCGCCAACCTCCGGCTGACCTTCAGCCATGTCTCGTCGGCGCTCGTGGTGGGGACGCTCATGGCGGCGGGAACCGCGGCGATGGTGTACGGCGGGGCGCGGCAGGTGATGAACGGCTCCCTGACGCCGGGCGATCTTCTCGTCTTCGTTTCCTACCTGGCGATGCTCTACGAACCGCTCCAGTCGCTGAGCTACACGGCCTGGGCGCTCGAGGGCGCGGCCGCGGGGGCGCAACGCGTCTTCGAGGTGCTCGATACGCGCGAAGACGTGGCGGATCGCCCCGGTGCGCGTGCGCTTCCCTCGGTGCGCGGCGGGGTGGCGTTCGAGGAGGTGAGCTTCGGCTATGATCCGGCGCGATGGATCTTGCGCGGCGTTTCCCTGCGCGTGGACGAGGGGCGCGCGGTCGCCTTCGTGGGGACGACGGGCGCGGGAAAGACGACGCTCCTCAGTCTCGTGCCGCGCTTTTACGATCCGCTCGAAGGAAGGGTGCGCGTGGGCGGCCGCGACGTTCGCGAGGTGACGAAGTCGTCTCTGCGCGAACAGGTCGGCCTGGTGTTGCAGGACACGATGCTGCTCGCGGGCTCGGTCCGCGACAACATCCGTTACGGGCGCCTCGACGCCACGGACGCCGAAGTGGAGCGCGCGGCGCGCCTGGCGCGCGTGCACGACTTCGCGGCAAGCCTGCCCCGGGGGTACGACACCGAAGCGGGCGAACGCGGCGTGCGTTTCTCCGTGGGACAGCGCCAGCGCATCGGCATCGCGCGGGCCTTCCTCAAGGACGCGCCGATCCTGTTGCTTGACGAACCGACGTCCGCGCTCGACCCTGAAACC
>JABWAM010000125.1 GCA_013360985.1 Verrucomicrobiia bacterium
CCGTCGCCGTCGTGCTCTACGAAGCCCTCCGCCAAACCGCCGTCGGCGGCGGAAGGGGATGAGCCCCGCTCAAACGGGGAGGGGCTGACGGCGCGCCTCGTCGGCGAAGGCCTTGAGGTTGCGCCACGGGGCGTCGAGCGGCACGGCGCATTCGGGGCCGAGGATCTCGATGCGATGCCGGAGTTTTTCGCGGACATCCGCCGCGAAAATTTCCGGGGCGCCCTTGCGGATCACGGCGAGATTGCTCGTGCCGCCCATGAGCGCGATCGCGTCGCCCGCCAGCGCCCGAGCCTTCGACGCAGGAACCTTCGAGTCGAAGTGGAAACAGTCCATCCCCGTGGTCCGAATCATCCCGATGCGGTCGGAGGTGTCGCCGCAGACGTGGAGGACGATCGGACCGCGGAGACGTTCCTTGAGTTCGTGATGAATCTCGCGGAGAAAGCCTTCGTACGCCTTCGGCGAGCAGAGGTCGCGCGTCGCGTGGTCGGCCAGCGTGAGCGCGTCGGCGCCCGCCTCGATCTGCGCGCGCCCGAACTGCACGGTCACCTCGAGGAGCGTTTTCAGCGCCCGGCGCACGGCGTCCGGCTCCTCGAGGGTCGCCAGGAGAAAGGTTTCCACGCCGAACACGTGATAGCCGAGCGTCCACGGGCCGAAAACCTTGCCGACGACGGCGGCGTCGTCGCCGAAGCGCCGCTTGAGCAGGGCGAGCGCCCGGAGCGGCACGGCGCAGCCGGGGCGCTTTAAGAGATCGCGAGGGATGCGAATCTCGTCGCGAAGACTGCCGCAGAGCGGGGTGCGACAGCCGGGCATGCGATGTTTCTCGCCCCACTCCACCTCGCAACCGAGCGCGGCGGATTCGTGCCAGACGCTGAAGAGGGGCATGACGTTGTCGTAGCCGAGGAGGGTGCGCCCGGCGCCGGCGAGGAGCGCCATTTTCTCGGCGTCGAGATGGGCTTCGGGGAAGGAGGCGCCCACCTCGTCCATGAGATCCGCCGTGGCGAGAGACGTGGCGCTGCCCACGGCGGGGCGGGGAACCGGCTGCCGTTGGAGCGCGCGGAGGAAGTGTTCGCGAGGGGTCATCGTGACGCGAGGGAAGACCCGCGGATCTTCGGCGAGATCCGCGAAAGGTGCGACAGAAAAAAGGCGCCTCTCTCCGTTCGGTCGCGAAGCATGGGAGACGGCCCAAATTCACGGATCAACTCAATTTTCAGAGAGCAACTCTCCTCATCATCCGTGGAGGACCGGAGAGGCGGATCGTGTCGAGATTTCCGACTCCCCACAAGAGGGGTGCGGCGGCTCGGCCGGCGGCCTCGCCCTCCCTTTCCACAGTCCGTGCTTGGGAAAAATCCGCTTGGTCGCGAAGCGAGGGAGGGCGTCGCCGCCGGCGGCGCCGCGGCCGCGGCTTGAGTCCAAAATGTTGCGAGGGCGTCGCATGTTCCTCGACCGAGGATGGACTCCCCCACGCCTGACGCGGGGATTTGGAGCGCTTCTTGCCGAGTCCTTTCGCGCGTGCTATGACCTCCCGCATGAGCGAACCCGTTTTCAAGCCCGACCTTCACGCCGTCCTCTCCCTCGCGAAAGAGACGCAGTACGCCGCCAACGGCATCGTCAGCCGCACCCTCTATCAGGGCCCGACCGGCCGCCTCGTCCTCTTCGGTTTCGACAAAGGACAGGAGCTCAGCGAACACACCTCGCCCTACCGCGCTTTCGTTCAGGTGCTCGCCGGCGAATGCGACTTCCTCCTCGGCAAAGAGTGGCGGCGCCTCAAGGCGGGCGACCTCGCGCACATGACGCCCGGCTTGCCGCATGCCGTGAAAGCCGTCGAACGTTTCTCGATGCTGCTCACCCTCTTTCCCGAGCCCAAGGTGTGACGGATCGGGCGCGCGCGCGCGCCGGCGGGAGAGGGCGCGGTTTTGCGGTGGAATTTCGATCTGCGCGCGGCCATGCTTCGAGCCATGGCGAATCTCGGCGCGAAGATCGGCTTTCTCGGCGCGGGACGAATGGCCACCGCTTTGGCGCGCGGCCTTCTCGACGCCGGTCTTTGCGCGCCCGCGCAGCTTTTCGCGAGCGATCCCGACGGCGCGCGGCGGGAGGCTTTCCAGAAGGAGACTGGCGGGACGCCGTGTGTCCGGAACACAGAAGTCGTCGGCGCATGCGAGGTCGTCGTGCTCGCCGTAAAGCCGCATCACGCCTCCGAGGTCCTCAACGAAATTCGGAAACCTTTCGGCGGGCGCCTTCTCCTCTCCGTCGCGGCAGGGGTTTCCTTGGGACTGCTCGAATCGGGGTTGGATGAGGGCGCGCGCGTCGTCCGCGCGATGCCGAACACGCCCGCGCTGGTTCGCCGCGGCGCGTCCGCGTACAGTGCGGGGCGCAACGCGACGGAAGCCGATCTCGCGTTAGTCGAGGCCTTTCTCGGCGCCGTCGGGATCGCCATCCGGCTTCCCGAGAGGATGCTCGACGCGGTCACCGGGCTCAGCGGAAGCGGCCCGGCGTATCTCTTTCTGGCGATCGAGGCCCTTTCCGATGGCGGCGTCGAGATGGGGCTTCCGCGCGAGACGGCCTTGAAGTTGGCCGCTCAGACCGTGCTCGGCGCGGCGGAGATGGCGCTCTCCACCGGACTGCATCCCGGACAACTCAAGGACATGGTGACCTCGCCCGGCGGCACGACGATCGAAGGGCTTCGCGTTCTCGAACAGGCCGGCGTGCGCGCCGCTCTGATGGGCGCCGTGCGCGCCGCGACGGAGAAATCCCGCAAGCTCGGCCAGGGCCGATAAGCGAGGAAAACCGCGCGACATCCAAGCCGGACGCCTTCTCTCTCCGCCCGCGAGAGAAGGGCGGGGCGAGGAATTATCGCCCCGCGAACTCTTCGAGCAACCTCGCCGCTTCGGCAGGTCCGTCCTCCGCCGAGATCGCCTCCGCCATGCGCCGCGCGACATTCGCGGGCCCGGGGTCGTCGAGCAACCACCGCAGTGCTCGTTCGAAATCTTTCGGCCTCCGTTTTCCGCGGCGCAGAAGGATACCGGCGCCCAACGCCCGCAGGCGCATCGCGTTGTTTGGCTGATCGAACGCGTATGGACAGAGGAGCGAAGGTTTTCCCGCGCGGAGCGTCTGGGCGACGGTCCCGATTCCGCACTGATGCGCCACCGCCGCGCAGCGCGGCATGATCCATGCGTAGGGCGCGTAATCCCCCGCGAAGATCTTCCCTCCGCGCGACCGATCTCCGGCCGCGCGACGGCCCATCAGGAACACCGCGCGCAACCCGAGCCGTCGCACGGCCGTTTCTGCGCTTTCGAAAAAATTCTCGGGCTGCTGCACCGCGCTCGATCCGAGCGTGAACAGCACCGGCGGTTCGCCTTCTTCGAGAAACTTCCGAAGCGCCGCGGGAGGTTCCCACCCGTCGAGCTCGTCCCAGTAACAGAAGCCCGCGTGGCGGAGCGAGGGATGCCAGTCCAGCGCCCTCGCCGCAAACGTGGGGCTGTAGAGTTGGAGATGCAGCTCGCGCGACGCGCTCGCGAAAACCGCGTCGCGGCACGGCGCTAGCCCATGCTTCGTCCGGAGCCGGTTCGCAAACGGGTCCACGCAAGGGCGCGCCATCCGCATGCCGATCCGCCAGACCTGACGGTTAAAAAAACGTCCCAGCGGGCCGGTCCACGGATCGGCGTACGCCCCCGCCGGCATCGTCCAGGCGCTCGGGATCACTCCCGGTGCGAGGCTTGCCGAGGCGAAACGAATTCTCGTTTTGGCGACGGCGATCGGGGCGACCACGAGGAAGCTGTGGGCGAGGAGGAGATCGAAGCGTCCCGCCGAACCGAGGATCGCCTCAAGCATCGGCGGCATCGTCGGTTCTACGTACTTGGTCATCAGCGTCCGCAGCGAGATCAATCCCATCCTCCTCGCCGAGAAGATGTCGGGATCCAGTTCGTGATCCTCGCCGAAAGGATCCTTTCCCATCGGGATGAACTCGATTCCCGCGCCGCGGATCTTGTTCTCCCACATCGCGAACCCGACCATCGCCACCTCGTGCCCCCGTCGCCGCAAGGCCGAGCCGACGGCCAGAAACGGGTGCAGATCTCCGTTTGATCCCCACGTCGCGAGAAGGAAACGTTTCGCGGTGGGTTTCACGTCAGCCCTCTCTCTCTGCGGCCGAGTTTTCCCCCGTCTTTTCACGCGCTTCGGCGAGCAGATCGCGGATCGCCGCGTCCACCGTCCGGCGCGGGCGGAAGCCCGTCAGCTTCTCCAGGCGCGAGATGTCCGGCGCTCGCGAAGGCATGTCGGCAAAATCCTGGTCGTAGCTTGCGCGCGGATCCACGTGCGCGATGGCGGAAGCGGAATCCGCGAGGCGAATCACGCGTTTCGCGAGATCGAGCACCGAGAGCGGCTCGGGGTTTCCCACGTTGACGATCGTTCCTTCGGCGGCGGGCGTAGAGGCCAGGCGGAGCGTCGCTTCGACGGCGTCGGCGACATGCGTAAAACTGCGCGTCTGCGATCCGTTGCCGAACACGGTGAGCGGCGTTCCGTCGAGCGCCTGGCGGACGAATCGCGGAAGGACCATTCCGTAATCGGCCGTCTGGCGCGCGCCGACCACGTTGAAATAGCGCGCGACGACGAAGCGCAAGCCGCCGCGTTTCGCTTGGGCGAAGGCGTAGAACTCGGCCATCGCCTTGCTGCAGGCGTACCCCCAGCGTCCGATTGTCGGCGTGCCGAGGATCAGGTCGGAATCTTCGGCGAACGCCGCACCGGTTCCCTTGCCGTAAACCTCGCTCGTCGAGGCGAGGAGGACTTTGCGTCCGAGGCGCGCGCAGGCGTCGAGGACAGTTTGCGCGCCGCAGAAGTTCGTTTCGAGCGTGCGCGTCGGTTCACGGATGACGAGCCGCACGCCGACTGCCGCGGCGAAGTGGAAGACGATCTCCGCCTCCTTTACGAGTCGTGCGACGAGAGGGGCGTCGAGCGCCGAACCGCGGACCACTTCGAGGCGCGCATTCCGCCGGCAGGACGCGAGGTTGGTCTCGCGCCCCGTGGAGAAATCGTCGAGGACGATCGCCTGCCCGCCGCAGGCGAGCCACGCCTCCGTCAGGTGCGAGCCGAGGAATCCGCCTCCGCCCGTGATCAACGCCTTCATGAGATTCGCAACGTATCGGCTCGTTGCCCCAAAGGAAAGCGCGGGAACGCGCGAGGCCTTGCGCGGGTCGACGACCCAAATCCACGGATCAGCTCGATTTTCAGAGAGCAACCCTCATCATCATCCATCGAGGGTTGGAGGGGTAGGGCGCATCGAGATTCCCGACTCCCCACAAGAAGGGCGCGACGGCTCGGCCGGCGGCCTCGCCCTCCCTTTCCCCCGTCCGTGCTTGAGAAAAATCCACTCGGTCGCGAAGCAAGGCCAGGCGCCGCCGGCGGCGCCGCGGCAGCGGCTTAAGTCCAAAATGTTGCGAGGGCGTCGCATGTTCCTCGACCGAGGATGGACTCCTCCACGCCTTACGCGGGGATTTTGGTGGCGATTTTGCGCCTTGCTTTGCGCGCGGCGGCTTGCAGCATATCGCTGCGATGCGCGTGGGAATTCTCGTCCGCAAAGATGTGGGCCGCCTCGAATGGGCGGCGAAGAACAAATTTGGTTCCATCGCCTGGATCGGTTTCGACCAGAGCGATTGCGCGCCGCCGCACGCGGAATGGAAAAAACCGGCTGAAGCGTTCGCCGCGGAAGCCGCCCGAAGAAATCTTCGCCTCTCGGCGATCGGCGCGTCCTACGGCAATCCGCTCGACCCGGAAAAAACGGAGTGCCATCGCGCCGCGTTTCTCCGCGCGATCGACGTTGCGGCGCACCTCGGGGTGCGGACCGTCGCCGGCTTTTTCGGCGCGGTCATCGAGCTTGAAAAGGCGCGATGGGGCGGCCACACGGTGTACAAACCTTTCGAGGATTTCATGCCGCGGTTCCGCGCCTTTTGGGAGCCCATCGCGAAGATCGCGAAGGACAAAGGGGTTCGCCTCGCATTCGAGCATTGCGCGACGGGCGCGTTCCATCTGCCGGTGATGAACTTCAACTTCATGGGGCGCCCCGCGATGTGGGAGCGCGTCTTCAACGAGATCCCCTGCGACAACCTCGGGGTCGAATGGGACGCCAGCCATCTCGTCTGCCAGTTCATTGACCCCGTGGCGAACATTCACAAGTTCGGCAGCCGAATCTTTCACGTCCATGCGAAAGGCGCCTACGTGAACCGTCCCCTCCTCGCGGAGTTCGGGATCTGTCACTCCGGGGTGATCGAGCATCGGATGCCGGGGTTCGGAGAGGAGAACTGGAGCGAGATCGTCCATGCCCTCTTCCGCGCGGGGTATGATTCCGACCTGAACATCGAGGGCTGGCACGACCCGGTATTCCGCGATCATGCGGACGAACCTCCCGCGGACGTGAAAGCGGCGGGACGCAGCCGTCAGGCCGGCCAGAAGCTTGAGGAAGCGGGCCTGCTCATCGCCCGCAAGCATCTCGAGCGGTTCATCGAGGGAACCGAGCCTGCGGCGTCATGATTTCGAGCGTCTTAGCCGCGGGCGGCGAAGAAGCGGGAAAGTGGGTCGGCGCGGCGGCGGCCGCGGCGGCCCAACCCCTGGACGCCTTCTGGGATTGGTTTTTTCGCGCGCACTTGCTCGGCGCGCGCGTGGCGGATCTGACTAAGTTCGCGGCGTTCCTGCTCCTCGGACTGATCCTGAGCCGCCTGTTGCGCGTCCCGCTTGCGCGCTGGCTGGACCGTTTGACGTCCCGAGCCGATCGCGATGCGGGAGCGAGAATTGGGCGCGGCGTTGGACGGTCGGTTTCGCTGTTGATCTTCGGGATCGTTCTCGGGTCGGGCGCGATTGACGTGCTTCACCTCCCGGGATGGGCGTGGGAGAAGGCGCGCCATTTGCCTACGGTTTTAATGGCCGCCGCCGCCGCGATGTTTTTTTTGCAGATCGCGGAGGGGTTCTTCCTGGGGGTGCAGCGGCGTTGGTCGGATGGGCGTTCGTCGTCGGACGCCGCCCTCCTCCGTTTCATTCGCAAAGCGGTGCGCGCGCTGGTGGTCCTCGTGGTCGTCCTGGTTGCCGCCGACAACATCGGGGTTAAGGTCACGGGGATCGTGACCAGCCTCGGGATCGGCGGCGCGGCGCTCGCGCTGGCGTCGCAGAGCATGATCGCCAACTTCATCGGAACGATCGAGGTGGTGGCCGACAAGCTCTATCGCGTCGGCGATCGGATCCAGTTCGACGCCTTCGACGGTTTCGTTGAAGAACTCGGGCTGCGCAGCA
>JABWAM010000126.1 GCA_013360985.1 Verrucomicrobiia bacterium
GAACGGCGCGCGGGCGTAGGCGCGCGCCCAGGCGGCCTCGATGCGCGCGGCGATTTCCGCTGCGGGCTTCGTCGGCTCGGCGGCGACCGAGGTCAGGATGCCGCGATTGACCGGCACGAGGTGTGGCGTGAACTGAACGACAACTTTTTGCCGCGCGGCGAGGGTCAACTCCTGCTCGATTTCGGAGAGGTGGCGGTGTTTCGGGACGCCGTACGCGCGCAGCGATTCGTGGCACTCGCAGAAAAGCCCGCTCTCTTCGAGCTTGCGTCCGGCGCCGCTCACGCCGCTCAAGCTGTTGATGACCAGGCGGTTCGGCTTCAGGAGGTTCGCCCGCAAAAGAGGCACGAGCGGCACGAGGATGCTGGTGGGATAGCAGCCTGGGCTCGCGACGAGCCGGGCGCGGCGCACCTCGGCGCCGCGGAGTTCGGGAAGCCCGTAGACCGCCTCCTTCAGGAGTTCGGGGGCGGGATGCGCGTGGCCGTAGAACTCCTTGTACGCCGCCGCGGAACGGAGGCGAAAGTCGGCGCTGAGGTCGACGACGCGAAAGCCCGCCTCGAGGAGAGGAACCGCCCATTCCGCGGCGACGCCGTGGGGCAAGGCGAGGAAGGCCACCGCGCGCTTTTTCTCCGAGCCGAGCGCGGCGAAGACCTCGGCAAGCTCGGGACGGAGGAAGGCGAGTTTGCGCGCCGCAGGATGATCGGCGAAACGGGGAAAGACGCGACCGAGGGCGACGCCCGCTTTGGCGCGCGAGGTGACGGCGCGCAGCGCGACGCGCGGATGGTCGAGGAGCAAGCGGACGAGCTCTTCGCCCGAATAACCGCTGGCGCCGATGATGGCTGCGCGAATCATGATGCGTCGCAACGGGGGCTGATCCGGCGCGCGGCGGGCGCGGGCTTCGCCGCGCGGACGGAAAGGGAGATCAACGCTTGCTGAACTGGAAGCGCCGGCGGGCGCCGGGTTGACCGGACTTCTTGCGCTCCTTCATGCGGGGATCGCGCGTGAGGTAACCGGCTTTCTTGAGCGCGGCGCGAAGATCGGGCTCGGCGCGCTGCAGGGCGCGCGCGATCCCGTGGCGGATCGCGCCGGCTTGGCTGTTGAGTCCGCCGCCGTGCGCGGAGATCTCGAGATCGAACTGCTTCTGTCGGCTGACGGAACGGAGGGACTCCAGGGCGTGGTTCTGGAGGTCTTCGGTGGGAAAATACTGGTTCAGCGGACGCCCGTTGACCCGCGCGTCTCCTTTGCCGGGACGGAGGCGGACGCGGGCGACCGAAGTCTTGCGGCGACCGGTCGCGTGAACGGCTTGAGAAGCGGTCGAGGGAGAAGAAGGCGGGGAAGAGTCTTCAGGCATGGCGGGGAAAAGATGGATCAGGCGACCTTGAGGGCTTCGAGTTGCTGGGCCTGATGCGGATGGTCGGCGTCGGCGTAGACTTTGATCTTGCGCAGTTGCGCGCGACCGAGGCGGGTATGCGGGACCATGCCTTTGACGGCGCGCTCGACGAGCAGTTCGGGATGGCGGGCGCGCACCTTCTCCACCGTCATGGACTTCTGTCCGCCAACATAGCGGGAATAGGTGGTATAGGTTTTCTGGGTCTCCTTCTTTCCCGTGAGGCGGACCTTGCGCGCGTTGATGACCACCACGAAGTCGCCGGCGTCGGCGTGCGGCGTAAAATCGGGACGGTTTTTTCCGCGGACAATGTTGGCGAGGAGGACCGCCAAACGGCCCAGGACGACGCCCTCGGCGTCCACGAGGAACCAGCGCGGCTTGGCGTTCTCCTTATTGGCAAACGTAGTCTTCATCGGGCAAAGAGTGAGAACCTAGGATTCGCCGAGACGCGCGTCAATGCTCTTTTCGCCCTCTCCGTGGGGGGGTGGCCCCGCCTCGTTTTCGGATGAGCGAACAACCGGGCCGTTCGCGTTTTCCGCGCCTTCGCGTCATGACAGCTCCAAATCGTCGGGAGTCACGCTGATTTGCGGACGCGCCGCGAGAATGGCCGCCTGCGAACGCACCCGCGCGCTGCTTTCGTCGAAGCGGTAGCCGTGACAGTTCGGACACGTATTCGCGGTGCGTCCGACGATGGACTCGCACCCCTCGCAGACCTTGAAACGGTCGGGGCGCGCGGTGATTTTGGCCGCCTTTTCGGCGCGGTCGTTGAGATCGCTCATGAGTCCACGGGCGGGAAGAGCGCGCTTGCGCCGCCCGCGCGCCTCAAGTATGCAGACAACGCCGACGGCGCGCAATCCGAAGTCTCATGTCCTCTCTCCTGCCAGAAACCCTCGTTGCCCGGGCGATCGAGCAAGGGTGGCTCACGTCCGAACAGGCGGCGGCGGCGAAGGCCGCTCTCGCGAATGCGCCCGAGGCGGATCTCGAAGGATGGCTCCTCGATCAAGGGTGGCTTGGGAAAGAACATCTCGAATGGCTCCGCCGCGTCGCCTCGCCCGCCGCCGACGCGGCGCCCGCTTCGGAGGCGGCTGTCGTTGTCGAAACGGACGCCGACGTGGCGCGCATTCCTTCGGGACTGGATTTTGAGGTCCACCTCGAAGCCGACGGCGCGCTCGCGCATCTCAACGAGTACCTGAACCTCGGCCAGTTTTATGGCGCGTCGGATATCCACCTCGGCGTGAACTGTCCGCCGATGATGCGCCGCCACGGCTGTCTCCAGATCATGTGGCCGAAGGCGCCGCTCTTCACCGCGGCCCAGACCTCTCGCCTCATGATGGGGTTCACGACCGAGGAACAAAAGGCGCTCCTCCAGGAGCGGGGCGACCTCGACTTTTGTTACGCGGTGGAGGGCCTCGGGCGCTTCCGCACGAGCGTCGTCCGCCAGCGGCTCGGTTTGGACGGGGTGTTCCGCATCATCAACACCAAAATCAAGACGATGGAGGAGCTGGGCCTCCCCGAGACGCTCCAGGCACTGACGAAGTTCCACAACGGCCTGATCCTCGTGACGGGCGCGGTGGGGAGCGGCAAGTCCACCACGCTCGCCGCGTTCGTGGAGAAGGTGAACATCGAGCGACACGATCACATCATCACGATGGAAGACCCGATCGAGTACGTGTTCGAGCCCAAGGGATGCCAGATCACCCAGCGCGAAGTGCATACGCACACGAAATCGTTCTCCACCGCCCTGCGCGCCGCCCTGCGCGAAGATCCGGACGTGATCATGGTGGGAGAGATGCGCGACCTGGAGACGATCCAACTCGCGATCACCGCCTCGGAGACCGGGCACCTGGTTTTCGCGACGCTGCATACGAGCAGCGCGGCGCGCACGCTCGATCGGATCCTCGACGTCTTTCCCGTCGAGCAACAGTCCCAGATCCGCACGATGGTGGCGGGCTCGCTTCGCGGCATCATCAGCCAGCAGCTCGTCCCGCGGCTCGACGGCCAGGGGCGCGCCCTGGCGCTGGAGGTGCTCATCAACAACCCCGCCGCGCAGGCCCTCATCCGCGACGGCAAGACCTACATGCTCCCGGGCGTGATTCAAACCGGCAAAAAACTCGGCTGCAAATTGATGGACGACTCGCTCATGGAACTCGTCGAGGAGGGCGTGATCGCGCCGCAGGAAGCCTACGATCGCGCGGCGGACAAACTGCGTTTTGCCAAACTGATCGAGGAATGATCCATGGCCAAGGTTGACGCACTTTTCGATAAAATGGTGGAGCGCGGAGCGTCCGACCTCCACCTCCGCGAGGGGCAGGTTCCGCATATCCGCCTTTATGGAGACCTCGTTCCGCTGACCGACCACCCTCTCTCGCGCGAGGAGATCTTCGACCTGATGAGCGAGGCGGCGGGCGAGGAGCGCTGGAAACTTTTTCTGGAGCGCGGCGACCTCGACTTCGCCTACGAAAAGGACGAGCACGCGCGTTTCCGCACGAACTACATGCGTCACGTCCATGGGATCGGGGCGCTCTACCGCCTCATCCCGACGCGCATCCTGCCTCTCGAGGTCCTCGGCGCGCCCGAGGTCGTCAAATCGTTCGCGCGCCTGCGCGGCGGCTTGGTTTTGGTGACGGGGCCGACGGGCAGCGGGAAGTCCACCACGCTCGCCGGGCTCATCGACCACATGAACGAAAACTACGCGCGACACATCGTGACCATCGAGGAGCCGATCGAGTTCGTGCATCGCAACAAGCTGAGCGTGATCACCCAGCGCGAAGTGCCCGTCCATACCCCGAGTTTCGCCGCGGGGCTGAAGGCGGCGCTGCGCGAGGACGCCGACGTCGTGCTCGTCGGCGAGATGCGCGACCTGGAGACCATCGCGCTGGCGCTGACCGCGGCGGAAACGGGCCTCCTGGTCTTCGGCACGCTGCACACGAACAACGCACGCAAAACGGTGGATCGCATCATTGACGTCTTTCCCTCGGACCGCCAACCGCAGATCCGCACGATGCTCGCCTCCTCGCTCCGCGGCGTCGTCGCCCAACTCCTCCTGAGGCGCAGCGACAAACCGGGACGCATCGCCACGTTCGAGGTGCTCGTCGGCACGCTCTCGGTCTCCTCGATCATCCGCGAGGGCAACACGGGCAAACTCACCGATGTTCTGATGAGCGGCAAGGCCGAGGGGATGCAAATCATGGACGACGCCATCATGCAACTCCTTGAGGAGGAGATCATCTCCGGCGAGGAGGCCTACATGAAGTCGATCGAGAAGGCGCGCTTCGCCGAATTCCTTCCCGAGGCGGAGGAGGAGGAATCGTCGGCGCCTCAAAAGAAAAAGCGGAAATAAGCGCGCCGCCCCGAGCTTGTCGCCCGCGCGCCGGAGGCGTAGATTCTCCGGAGAGAGAGGCCCCCATGATTAAAACGATTCTCGTATGCGTGGACGGATCGAAATACGCGGGCGGCGCCGCGGACGCGGCGATCTGGCTCGCGAAAGCCTTTGACGCCCGCCTGCGCGCGATCAGCGTGGCGGACACCCGTCTGCTCGAAGGACCGTGGCTCGCCGACCTTTCCGGTATGGCGGGCGCGCAGCCTTTCCACGCCCTCGTCCCCCAGTTCGAGGAGGTGCTCAAGACGAAGGCGCGAAGCGCCGCCCAGGCCGTCACCCTCGCCGCCGCGCGCGAAGGCGTTTCCTGCTCCGCCGAAGCGCCCGTCGGCCGCCTCGTCCACGAGATTCTCGAAGCTGAACGCACGGCGGAGCTCGTCGTCATGGGGCAGCGCGGCGAAGGCTTCGAGACGACCGGCGAATGGCTCGGCTCGAACGTCGAGCGCGTGGTGCGCAAGTCCTCCAAGCCCTGTCTCGTCACGCCGGCGACGTTTCGCCCGGTCCGTCGCATCCTGGCCGCTTACGACGGGAGCGCGCACGCCAACCGCGCCATGTACTCGAGCTTCGACCTGGCGCGGGCGCTCAAGGCCGGACTCGCCGTATTGACGGTCGCGGGCGAAGGGGACGCGCCCCGCCGTTCGCGCCTGCTCCAGGAAGCCTGCGATCTCGCCAAACAGCAGGGCGTTGCCGCCGAGGCGATCGCGTCGGAGGGAACACCGGAAAAGCGGATCGTCGAAATCGCCCGCGAGCAGGGGTTCGATCTGATCGTCATGGGGGCCTACGGCCATACCCGATTGCGCGAGCTCGTTTTGGGAAGCGTCACCAGCTACGTCATCCGCGCCGGCGAAGTCCCCGTCCTGCTGGTGCGATAGGCGCCGCGCCTTTTCTCGGCGTCGCCTGCGTTCCGGCTTGCCTCGCCCGCCGCTTTGCGGCACCGGAGAAGGCATGAGCCGCCAGTACAACAAGGGAATCAAGCGCCGACGGCGCAACGCCTACCTCAAACGCCGCAAAATCGCGAAGCGCGCGAAGTGACGCGCGGCCCCCGTCGCGCATGAGCTCCCTCGTCATCGAGAACGGGCGCGTGATCGATCCCGCTTGCGGCGCAGACGAGACGCGCGACCTCTGGATTCTCGACGGGAAGGTGGCCCGCGCACCGGCGGCTCCCCCGCCCGGCATCCCGCGCCTCGACGCGAAGGGCAAGGTCGTCTGCCCGGGGTTGATCGATCTCCACGTCCACCTCCGCGAACCGGGACGCTCGGACAAGGAGTCCATCGAGAGCGGCACGCGCGCCGCCGCCCGCGGCGGATTCACCTCCGTCGTCTGCATGCCGAACACCACCCCGCCGGCCGATCAGGCGGGCACCGTCGAGTTCATCAAAGCCAAGGCGCGCGCCCAGGGCGCGGTGCGCGTCTTTCCGACGGGAGCGATCACCGTCGGCCGCAAGGGCGAGCAGATGGCCGAGATCGGCGCCTTGAAGCGCGCGGGCGTCGTCGCGATCACCGACGACGGCGATTGCGTCCAGAACA
Source organism: Verrucomicrobiia bacterium (assembly GCA_013360985.1). Lineage (GTDB taxonomy): Bacteria > Verrucomicrobiota > Verrucomicrobiia > JABWAM01 > JABWAM01 > JABWAM01. Next base: position 6,287 of record JABWAM010000126.1, read on the forward strand.
ACGAGGTGATGCGGCGCGCCATCGAGTACGCGAAGATGTTCGCGCTCCCCGTCCTCGACCATTGTCAGGATGACGCCTTGAGCGCGGACGGCGTGGCGCATGAAGGCTACTGGAGCGCGATGCTCGGATTGCGCGGCTGGCCGTCGGTTGCCGAGGAGGTCGTCGTCTCCCGCAATTGTCTGCTCGCCGAGCTGGCCGATTGGAAAGTCCACATGCAGCACCTCAGCGCGGCGGGATCGGTGCGCCTCCTCCGCGAAGCCCGCCGCCGCGGCGTGAAAGTCTCCGGCGAGGTCTGCCCGCACCACATCGCGCTTACCGACGAATCGCTCAAGGGCTACGACACGGCGTTCAAGATGAATCCTCCGCTGCGCTCCCGGGCCGACGTGGAGGCCCTCCTCGAAGGGATCGCCGACGGAACGATCGAGATCCTTGCCAGCGATCACGCGCCGCATTGCTGCTACGAGAAGGAGGTCGAGTTCGATTTCGCGCCGTTCGGCATCGTTGGGCTCGAGACGGAACTGGGCCTCTTCCTGACGGAACTCGTGCACAAGAAGGTGATCTCCCTCCCGAAGATGATCGCGATGCTGACGGTGAACCCCGCGCGTCTGCTCGGCCTCGATCTCGGCGCCCTCGCCGAGGGCGCTCCGGGGGACGTCACCGTGATCGATCCCGATCTCGAATGGACCGTGGACCGCGAAACGTTCCTCTCCCGGGGGCGCAACACCCCGTTCCACGGCTGGAAACTCAAGGGCCGCGCGGTCGCCACCGTCGTCGGCGGCAAGATCGTCTGGCAGGGGTGACGAGGGGGATCCCTCGGTGCGCGGGAGCGCCCGTCGGAGAAGGGCGCGGAGACTTCCCTCCGGAGGTCACCCTTCTTCCGCGAGCATCTTCTCGAGGACGATCGCCGAATCGAAGAAGCGCTCGGCGGTCTGGCGCGCCTTGCGCGCGAGCGCAACGGCGTCG